>DIYS01000180.1 GCA_002429115.1 Saccharicrinis sp. UBA6048
AAGGAGGAGTACCCCGACTAAGTCGGGGGGAGGTGGTTATAATGGTTAAATGCGTTTGCCGTGAATCTAACCCCTAAAATTCCCTTAAAAAGGGGATGTAAATAGTGTTAATTGACAATATGGGCATCATTACTTTTCAGGTCTCCCTTTTTAAGGGAGATATAGAGGGTAGATTGATTAATACTTCTTTTTATTCTTAGTAGTGTAATCATTTCAACTCCGCTCAATGAACGGTACTTAAGGAGTAAAAATAAAAACAGCCTTAGATTTAAAACCTAAGGCTGTTTTTAGTGTAGATTATAGATTTTGTATTTAGTAGGCTCTTTTAGTCAAATGTTTGATTTGAGTTCGATGAAATCTGGATCATCTTGTCGTATTGTTCAGCTGTTAAATCCTCTTTAAAATAGTAGTGCTGAGGATTAACCTTTTTACCTTTTACATGTACTTCGTAATGCAAGTGAGGCGCTGTACTACCACCTGTATTTCCTACTTCACCAATGATTTCTCCACGCTTTACTTTCTGTCCCTTTTTTACATTGAATTTATCAAGGTGAGCATACAGCGTTTTATAACCAAAGCCGTGATCAACTTCAATGCGCTTGCCATAACCAGTTTTCTCTGTGGTGATCTTTGTTACTTTACCATCAGCAGTGGCGTATATTTCCGTGCCAATAGGGGCGGAAAAATCCATCCCTTCATGAAACTTCTTCACCTTATAAATTGGATGAATACGCCATCCCCAACCTGAGGCCGTACGTTTAAGATCACTATTTGAAATTGGCATAATGGCAGGTGTGCATCGGAGCATTTCTTCTTTGCGCATAGCCAGTGATATCACTTCATCAAATGAGGTGGACTGAACGTATAGTTGTTTCATTACAATGTCAAGACGCTTGGCCGTTGAAACAACCAGTTCTGCGTTGTCCATATTCTCCAGGTGCTTGTAGCGATTAACACCACCAAAACCTGCTCGTCGAATACTGTTTGGAATACTATCGGCCTGAAAAATTGTGCGGTAAATATTTTCATCACGCAGTTCAATATCTTCCAGTACCAGCTCAAGTTGATCAAGCTTCTTGTTCATGATATCATACTGCGAAAGCAACTGGTGGTTTTCCCTTTCTAAGCGCTGCTCAACAGGACTCTTGAAAACGTAAGGGTAGATAAACCAGGTTAATATTCCAACCAGCAGAATGAATAATGAATAAATAGAAGCTCGTGATATATAGTATTTATAGCCTTTGTCAATTTTATCGTAGCTAAGCGTTTCTGGATTATAACGATACTTAACTCTGGACATATGTTGATGTGTTTTACTTTTTTAATTAAAAATTGAGTACTACTCGCCGCTAAATTACTTAAATAATCTAACTTTGCAACACTTTTATAATTTACATAACACTGAAGATATAAAATTACGCGATATGATGACTGCCTCTCAAGTTAGAAAGAGCTTTCTGGAGTTTTTTAATTCGAAACAACACAAAGTTGTTAGTTCTGCTCCAATGGTTGTGAAGAATGACCCTACATTGATGTTTACCAATGCGGGAATGAATCAATTTAAGGATATCTTTCTGGGTAATAACCCTGCGGTGAGCCCTCGTGTTACTAACTCACAAAAGTGTTTACGTGTATCAGGAAAACACAATGACCTGGAAGAAGTGGGGCATGATACCTATCACCATACCATGTTTGAGATGCTTGGTAACTGGTCGTTTGGCGATTACTTTAAGAAAGAAGCCATTGCCTGGGGATGGGAATACCTGACAGACGTATTGAAAATTGATAAGAATCGTTTGTATGTGACCGTTTTTGAAGGTAGCAAAGAAGATAACGTGAGCCGTGATGATGAAGCTGCAGAAGCCTGGAAAGAATGGATTGCTGAAGATCGAATTATCAACGGTAATAAGAAGGACAATTTCTGGGAGATGGGCGAAACAGGTCCATGTGGTCCTTGTTCAGAGATTCATATTGATATGCGTTCGGACGATGAACGTGCTAAGGTAGATGGTAAAACATTGGTAAATATGGATCACGATCAGGTGATTGAGATCTGGAACCTGGTATTTATCCAGTTTAACCGCATGTCAAACGGTGAATTAAAGCCACTGCCTAACAAGCACGTTGATACCGGAATGGGCTTTGAGCGATTGGTTCGTGTCATTCAGAATAAGTCGTCTAACTACGATAGTGATGTATTTACTCCTATCATTAATAAGATCGCTGAGCTATCAGGGTTTGAATATGGTAAAAGTGAGGAAATTGATATTGCGATGCGTGTGGTAGCCGACCACGTTCGTACCATTTCTTTCTCAATTACCGATGGGCAATTGCCATCGAATAATAAGGCGGGCTATGTTATTCGTCGTATTCTGCGAAGAGCTGTTCGTTACAGTTATACCTTCCTCAATAGCAAGCAGGCATTCGTTTATAAACTGGTTGACACACTGATCGCAACCATGGGTGATGCTTATCCGGAGTTGGAAGCACAAAAAACACTGATCGAGAAGGTGATCAAAGAAGAGGAAGATTCATTCTTACGCACCTTGGCCACTGGTATTAATATGCTGGATAAAATTATTGCTGATACCAAGGCTAAGAATTACAATGTAGTAAGTGGTGCGGTGGCCTTTGAACTTTACGATACCTATGGTTTCCCATTGGATTTAACAGAGTTAATTCTGAAGGAAAACGAGTTGGTTGTTAACCGCCAGGAGTTTGAAGCAGAAATGCAGAAACAAAAAGACCGTGCACGTAATGCCTCAGCTATTGAAACAGACGATTGGGTGGTGTTGCAGCAAGACGACCGTGAGGAGTTTATCGGTTACGACTACCTTGAGTCGGATGTGTTTATTACACGTTACCGAAAGATTAAGCAGAAAAATAAGGAGCTATACCAACTGGTATTCAATATCACACCATTTTATGCCGAAAGTGGTGGTCAGGTAGGTGATACCGGTTATATTCAATTAGGTGATGAGAAAACATCCATCATCGATACCAAGAAAGAAAATAACCTGATTGTTCATATTGCCAAAAAGCTGCCAAGTGAGCTGAATGGAACATTTACAGCAGTGGTTAACAAAGATGCAAGACAAAATACTGCGAATAACCACACCGCAACTCACCTGATGCATGAAGCCTTACGTGAAGTATTAGGAGAACATGTTGAGCAGAAAGGTTCATTGGTGCATCCTGACTATCTACGTTTCGATTTTTCTCATTTCCAGAAATTGACGGAAGAAGAAATCGCTACGGTTGAAACGATGGTTAACAAACGTATTCGTCAGAATATGCCGTTGGAAGAGATGCGTGAGATACCACATTCAAAGGCTCTGGAGATGGGTGCTATGGCCTTGTTCGGTGAGAAATATGGTGACCTTGTTCGTGCCATTAAGTTTGGTTCATCTGTTGAGCTTTGTGGTGGTACGCACGTGGAAGCAACTGGTCAAATGGGCTTCTTCAAAATTATTAGTGAGTCATCTATTGCAGCAGGCATTCGTCGTATTGAGGCAGTTACCGGAGCAAAAGCAGAAGAGTTCATTAATCAGCAATTTGCCTTGGTGAAAGAGTTGGGTGAAATGTTTAAGAATCCGGCCAATCTGAAGAAAAACATTGAAAACCTGATGGCCGATAATAGCAATATGAGTGCCCAGGTGGAAGGCATGCGTAAGAATGTGATGGCCATTGAAAAGCGTGATTTGATCGATGGCGCTAAAGACGTGGCAGGTATTAAACTTATATCACAACGCGTGAAACCAATATTGGCCGACTCACTGAAAGATCTGGCATTTCAGATTAAGCAGGAAGTTGATGATGTAGTGGCAGTGCTTGGCGCTGAAGTTAATGGCAAACCGCAATTAGCTATTCTAGTTTCCGACGGTCTGGTTAAAGAAAAAGGACTGAATGCCGGAACCATTGTACGAGAAGCTGCCAAGAAAATGCAAGGTGGCGGTGGTGGTCAGCCATTCTTTGCAACAGCAGGTGGTAAAAATCTGGATGGTCTGGATGTAGCTATAGATGAAGCTATTGCTCTTGTGAAAAATCAGCTGGAAGGATAACCTTCTATTAAGAATATATTAAGGAAAGCTCGCCATCTGGCGGGCTTTTTTGCGTTTAGCGATGTTGAATATTCTTGCTTTCATCGAATATTCAAATAAATAATTCGATAATTATAGTACTTTTATTTCTAAATTGTTTTTTACTAGCAAGAATATATGTGTCATTGGATATTCAAACATCTTGTCAGATCAATTTCATCTATTGTAACCACTTAATACCATAAAAAATGAAAAACAGATTTTTAGTAATTGTATCAGTTTGTTTGTTAATGGCAAACCTGACAACAACAGCATTAGCATGCACCGGAATCAGATTAATTGCCAAAAATGGAGATGTCATTTACGGACGTAGTATGGAATGGGGCGCTTTTGATCTAAATTCAAGAGTGGCTATTATACCCCGAGGTTATACGTTTACCGGCTTAACGCCAGATGGACAAACTGGAATGAAATACACGGCCAACTATGGTTTTGTGGGTTTGGATATGCTTAGTAAGTACTTTATTGCTGACGGTATGAATGAAAAAGGATTAAGCATTGGCTTGTTTTATCATCCAGGCTATGCCGTATATCCAGAGTACACCAGAGAAAATGCAAAAAATACTATTTCAAGCCAGGAGCTAGCTAATTATATATTAGGAAGTTTCTCTACCATTCAGGAAGTACGAGATGGTATGCCTGATGTTGATGTCGTTGGTGTGGTTGAAGATGCCATCGGTATCATTGTAGAAGCACACTGGATTGTTACCGATAGAACAGGCAAATCTATTGTGATAGAGTATACCGAGGGAAAACTAAAAATTCATGATGCACCATTGGGCGTAATTACCAATGCTCCCAACTACGATTGGCACATGACCAACCTGAGTAATTACCTCAATCTGTCGATGTTCTCATTAGAACCTAAAACTTTAGAAGGTATTAAATTCTCACCAACAGGTGCCGGCTCGGGTATGATTGGCTTACCGGGCGACAACACGCCACCATCGCGTTTAATAAGAGCAGTGGCCTGGTCGCAAACAAGAAGAGCAACAGAAGATGGAAAAGAAACCGTTTATGAGCTGTTCCGCATATTGGACAACTTTAATCTTCCTCTTGGTCCAGATGGTGCTGAGGGTGCTGGACACGGTGGTAATACTGATTTAATGCGCAGTTCTACAATTTGGACAACTGCGTGGAATCAAACTGACTTAACTTTAAACTTTCATACGCAACACAATCGACGCGTACGC
The DNA here is from genome assembly GCA_002429115.1 of Saccharicrinis sp. UBA6048. Classification (GTDB taxonomy): domain Bacteria; phylum Bacteroidota; class Bacteroidia; order Bacteroidales; family Marinilabiliaceae; genus Carboxylicivirga. Next base: position 5,294 of record DIYS01000180.1, read on the forward strand.
TTCCTGGATATGAAAACTATTGATTTTGGTAAGATGGGTAAGAAAATTAAGCATATTACCTTTGATGAAGAGAAAGAGCAGGATGTTGAAGTTTTAAAACCTATTTTGTAAAGACTGGATTTATACGGACATTGGTCTATCTGAAAAATATAGTAAATGAATACATCAAACTCCAACATTAACCAACCTACCACCGGCAAAAATCGCATTGTATTTTTAGATGTATTGCGAGGTTTTGCTTTGGTGGGTATCATCTTTGCCAACTCTTTAAGCTGGAGTGGAATCAAATTTTTACCCTTCCCCGATATCGTAGCTATGGGGAATATAGAAACCGATAAAATGCTTTACAGCCTGTTGAAGTTTTTTATCGATACCAAATTCTACACCTTATTCTCCTTGTTATTTGGAGTTGGGTTTTATATGCAATACTCCCGAGGAGGCCAAAGAGAAGGCTTTAATAAAATGTATCTGCGCCGATTAGGTATCTTATTTTTGGTAGGGATAATTCACTCCCTTACCTGGTCGGGTGATATATTAACGCTTTATGCTTTAATGGGTGTTTTGCTGTGGAGTTTGCGTAAACTGCCATCTCAGCAGATCTTCAGGTTGTCGTTAGTTTTATATGCCTTTCCGCTATTGCTCGATGTTATATACATGTACACCTTTGCGAGTGATATTCCGGCATTGCCTAAAACAGCTTTAAAGGTTTACCCTGACATGGCGCCCGAAGCAGTTGTGGCCGGATTTAAAAGCACGAATTATATCGACGTATTTCAAACCAACTTTCATAATCTGCTTTGGCGATGGTACGACTTTATTCCATCAGGCCGACCGTTTAAAGTGATTGGTTTGTTTTTGCTAGGATCGTATCTGCATCAAAAGAATTTTATTACGGAAACAGGAAAGCAGCTGAAATACATGTTGCCTTTGTTTATCTGTGGAGCTCTTTTTACAGGATTGGCCATTATGCTCGGAGGAAGCCTGTCGTCATTTTCCACATCGTGGAGCAATGTTTTGTACAAGCTGGTTCACGAGATTGGCCAGTTGACATTGGGTATTTCGTACATATGCATATTGGCTCGTATTGTTGATCTGTTTCCGAGATTTCCCCTGTTTACCTTATTAAAAAACTACGGACGACAATCCATGAGTTCGTACCTGGGGCACACCGTCATTGGAATACTTATCTTTTATCCTTTTATCGGAACGGGCTATTTTGGACAACTTTCTTTGCAAACCGTTTTCCAGGTGATTGCCGGCGTTGTGATCTTTCAGTTTGTATTCTGCGGTATCTGGTTTCATTTCTTTAGTTTCGGACCAGTGGAGTGGCTGTGGAAATGTGCGACCTATGGAAAATGGTTTCCATTAAGAAAAAAGACGGATTAAAACATAATGATAAATACAAATTTAGCGAGGCTGTCCATTTTACTATTTGGGCAGCCTTTTTTTTATTCATCAAATACAAGTACTTTATTTTAAAATAAATTCCCTGTTCAACTAATCTAAAGAGGTGATTTTTAATTTTTTATTGCCTAAATTGTTATGCTTTAATGCTCAAGCGTAATGAAAACTTATAATTTACTTCCCCTTACTTCTGCTTTCTGCAATCATATACCCCCAATATTTCCTTTGAACTCACTTATCACTTAAACTATATTTATATGAGAAAAATGATTGGTTTAGGCATCTTGCTAATGGGTATCATGGCAAGCTGCACACAACAAACATCAAACACTCAGGCGGTTGATGATGAATTTGAAAAGTATGGACAAGAATTCCATGGTAAAATTGCCAAAACATACGAGGAGTCGCAGGAATGGTGGCCTAAGAAAAAGCGACCACCCAGGAACTCACCTAATGTCATTATCTTCTTATTGGATGATGTAGGATTTGCACAGGTAGAGTCGTTTGGTGGATTAATCGAAACGCCAAATATTGATTATCTGGCTGATAATGGTTTACGCTTTAATAACTTCCACACGACAGCCCTGTGCTCCCCATCTCGAGCCAGTTTAATGGCCGGACGAAATCCGCATAAAATTGGTCTCGGTTCACATGCCTTAACAGCGATGGGCTTTCCGGGTTATAATGCCATTGTTCCGCCATCGGCCAAATCAGTGGCCAATTATCTGCAGGAAGAAGGCTATGTGAATTATGCCCTTGGTAAATGGGACCACACGCCACTCTACGAAGTATCGCAGATAGGTCCTCACCATCGCTGGCCAAGCGACGAAGGTTTTGCACATGCCTACACCTTTATGGCAGCCGATGTGCACCAGTTTATTCCGGTGATGTGGGATGATCACCATCCGGAACCCTACCGTAAATCTGAACACTTAGATAAAGATTTGGCCGATCGGGCCATTCAATGGATCACCGGGCACAAGTCACTGGACGACGATCTGCCATTTATGATGCTTTGGGCATCCGGGTCGATGCATTCGCCACACCATGCGCCGGATGAATACATTGCTAAATACAAGGGTAAGTTTGATATGGGATGGGATAAAGCCCGGGAGCAGATCCTGGCGAATCAAAAGAACCTGGGCGTAGCGCCTGAAAACACAAAACTATCCGAGCGTATTGATGAGATACCAGCCTGGGCATCCTTAAATGCCGATGAGAAAAAGATGTATGCCAAACAAATGGAAGTATTTGCCGCACAAATGGAACATGTGGATTATCAAATAGGGCGTATTGTTAAAACGCTTGAAAGAATAGGGGAACTGGACAATACACTCATTTTTGTAACGGCCGATAATGGCGCTTCGGGTGAGGGTGGTTTAACAGGCACATTTAATGAAACCTATGTGCTGAATGGTATGCAAACGCCTTTTGAAGCTAATATGCGTAATTTCGACAACTGGGGTCAATGGGATAGTTACCCGCATTACCATGCTGGATGGGCGATGGCTGGAAATACGCCATTTCCATATTTTAAGCAGTCGGAGCACCGGGGTGGACAGCATGACGCTTTGGTGGTTCACTGGCCGGCAGGTATTAAGTCCAAAGGCGAAGTGCGCAGTCAATATCATCATATAACCGACATTGCACCAACCATAATGGAAGCATGTAAGGTGGATTTACCAGAAGAATACCATGGTATTGAACAACAGGAGTTCACGGGGGTACCAATGAACTACTGTTTTAATAATGCCAATGCACCTAATGCTAAAAAAGTACAGTATTACGAAATGTTTGGCAACCGGGCGATCTGGAAAGATGGATGGAAAGCTGTGACTTTGCATGCCAACCGGATGCCTTGGCAGATAAATATGGTACAACCATTTGAAGACGATGTGTGGGAGCTGTACCATGTGGCAGAAGATTTTTCGGAGAGTACGGACTTGGCCGAAAAACACCCTGAGAAGCTTGAAGAATTGAAAAAGGTATTTGAAGAAGAGGCCTGGGAAAATAATGTTTACCCAATGTATGACGATATGCTGGCTCGTCTGAATAAAGTGAACTATGTGCTCTTTGGCGATAAAAAAGAGTTTACCTACTATGCCCCGGGTGCTGTGCGTATTGCAGAAAAAGCATCGGCTCCGGTGAAAGGACGCTCGCACAAAATTGAAACAACACTCGACCTGAAAGGTGGCGAGCAGGGAGTGATCGTTGCCTGCGGAGGTATGACTGGTGGTTATACGATGTACATCAAAAACGGACGACTGCATTATAACTATAATTTTCTTGATGGAGAACACCATCACCTGGTATCAAAGCCATTGCCAAAAGGAAAAGTGGATGTGAAATTTACTTTTGAGATTAATAAGGATAAGTTAAAGCCTGGTACCATTATGCCTTGGCCTGGCACTGGTGCTCTGTATATTAATGGTAATAAGCAGCACGAAATCTATTTTCCTACAACGCATATCTCTACCTACTCACTGGCCGAAACCTTTGATGTGGGTATTGATACAGGTACGCAGGTTGATCCGAACTATCAGGGTAACCCATTCCCATATACTGGTGAGTTAGATAGAGTAGTAATTACATTGACTGACTAGGAATCATAATTTTAAAAGCACCTAACAGGTTTCAAAAGCCTGTTAGGTGTTTATCCAAAATCTGCTAATGAGAAAATTGAATCATATGAGAAAACTATTATTTGTATTAATTGCGTTACCATTATTAATAGGATGTGCCGGTACTTCAAAGGCACCGACGGAACAGAGCGATCTAGCCAAACAATTTGAAAAACACCCGAAAAAGGCAGTTGTTTACTTGTATAGAACCGGCAGGGTGGTTGGAGCAGCCGGTCAGATTCAAGTAAGAATTAATGGTATTGAAGCAGGAGGTACCGGACCGGGAACGTTTTTCAGATGGGAGTTGAATCCTGGAACCTACTCGTTTATGAGTTCAACACCGGAAAGCTCGAAAGTAGTGGAGTTAAATGTGGAAGCCGGAAAAAACTATTACTTAAGGCAAGATGCACGTATGGGACTAGCTGCCGGAAGGGTAACGCTTGTTGAAAGAGATGAAAAAACAGCCATGGCTGAGATTGCTGATTGCAAATTAATAGTGAGTGCTTACCGTCAGGAGGAATAACCTTGATGTAATATTAAGATTAGAGCTTACAATTAATAAAAATGAGGCTGTCTTTGTGGTTATAAAGGCAGCCTCATCTATGATAGTTTAGTTTTATTAAACTTTAAACTGATTAATCAGCTCAATAAGAGCATTGGCTTGTTCATTCAGTTCTTCGGCACTGGCTGCCATCTCCTCCGAGGCTGAAGCATTTTGCTGCGTGACATTATTTAATTGTTGAATAGCGCTGTTGATCTGATCGGAACCAGCATTCTGTTCGATGCTCGAAATAGAAATTTCCTGTGTTAAACTGGAGGTCTTTTCAATCTCAGGCAATATTTCTGTTAAAAGAGCAGACGACTCCTCGGTAACGGTAACGCTTTCAACAGATAACTTGTCAATCTCCTCAGCAGCAGCTTTTGATCGTTCGGCCAGCTTACGTACTTCACCCGCTACCACCGCAAATCCACGTCCTGATTCTCCTGCACGTGCTGCTTCCACAGCCGCGTTTAACGAAAGTATATTGGTTTGCATCGCTATCTCATTAATAATTGTAATCTTTTCCGAGATATTGCGAATCGATGATAAGCTGGCTTCACCTGATCTGGCCATTTTATTCATGCTCTGGGTGGCTGTATTGGCAATTGCTTCAGTTTTTTTCGCATTGTCCATATTCTGACGAATATTTGCCGCCATCTCTTCCATCGACGACGAGACTTCCTCAACCGATGCAGCCTGCATATTGGCCCCCTGCGACACGCTTTGAGAGATGTTGTTCAGCTCTTTGCTGGAGCTTACAAACTGACTGGCAGTTTCTTTAATGTTGGCTACAATACTTTTTAGTTTATCCACCATCATGCTGTTGTTGGCAGCCAGTTCACCAATTTCATCGTTTGTATTAAGTGTTACCTTATGACGCAAATCGCCTTCGGCCACTTGACGCGTCAGTTGGCTAAGATCGCCCAAGGGACGTGTTACCTTTCGCAGGTAAACAACAAGCACAGAAACCACTAGAATAAGTAAGGCGAATCCCCACAATACCTGAATTAATAAGTTTTTGTTGGCCTCCTGAAGTATTACCGACATTGGCACTTGTACACTGACCTGCCAGAAATCACCAGTATTACCAAATGTGATAGGTACATAGGCGTGCAACACATCATTGAGTATTTCAACTTCTTTTATACCTTCCTGAATGCTGGTCAAATATTTTTCATCGTATAGCTTTTCGCTAACAATGTTTTTTCCGGCTAATGATTTATCCTTACTGTAACCGGCAATGGTACCGTCATTGGCCGTAATCATTATGTCAGCATAACCATCAAATATCCTGTTTTGCTCCAGCTGTTCCTGGATAAATTCAACCGAAATATCAGTTCCATTAATACCTAGAAACTCCCCGTTGTACATGATTGGGACAACGGCTGTGATCACCAGGATCTCCTTTTCGTCAATAGGGTAAACGTATGGGCTTATAATAGTTTCTCGCTTTGTCTCTTTCGGGATACTATAAAACACGCCCATCACAGGGTCGTCATAACCAACCACAGCAGTCACTCCCGATTTAGTCCAGTAGGGAACAAATCTACCCGAAGCGTCATGGCCATGCGCATTGGTATACTCTGCATCCAAACCATCAAAAACATTTGGTTCCCATATTGACCCAATACCAATAATTGTTTCGCTTTGTTCGACCTGATTTTTTAGCATAGCATTGGCATCATCCCTGCTTAATGATGCCGGGAGAGATGAAGATTTTATACTGGCAAATGCATTGGATAGAACCCGTGTTTCAAATAAAGTGCCCTCAATTTTCTGCTGTATGGAGTGTGCATAGCTGGCGGCTTCTTCCTGCAACTTTAGTTTTGCACTTTCTATGGTCTCCTGTCGCAGTTTAATGGCCGAATATGCAATTAGCACCAAAATAGTCAAAAACAAGCCTCCTCCCACAAATAGCGGAAGCTTAACCCTTAAAGAATTTAAATTCATCTTTCTTTCCCCTTTATTTATTCAACGCAGGTGCTTACGGTAATAGGTGTAGAATGTTGCATGATCGTTTATCTGTTTTCAATGGAAAGCAAAGAAAAAAGAGATATCATTTCAATAACGTCTATATGTTTAATTATTTGTGAGGAAATATGAAACAAACTCATAGCCAGTGCACGAATCTTTCCACTTGTAAAGAACTGTTTTCAGCGTCATTTTTGCTTACGATCGCCTGATATGTCACGATAGTTTTCGCAAAGCTACCTTGAAGCCAATTATTAAACGCGGTCTGAGCTGTTAGTTTTACGTCGAACTCGAGTTTTAAAGTATTTCTGAGCTTATTTAAAGCTAATTAAATAACTTGCAGATATAACCAAACCATCATATCATGACAAAATCAACGCTACTGCTTGTCTTTTTATGTTTCTGCCAATTTAGTTTGTCTTCGATTTTTCCAATTAATGATGAGAAAGCGGAAAAGCCCGACTCGGCCAAGGTAAACTTCTGGAAAAAACACAATGTGAAATTCGCAGCTATTCCGATTATTAACTACGACCCATCGCTTGAATTGAATCTGGCCATACTGACCAATGCCTTTTTTAAAGTAAATATTAATGATACCATATCGCCACTGTCAATGGCCGGAGCCATGGTGGGGTATACCACCAATGAGTCGTGGTATTGGGCATTGTATACCAAAATGTACTTTGACAAGGATAACTACCGTATCACATTTGCTTATGGTGATGCATCGGTTAATTTTCAGTATTACGATGCAGGTTATGGTGGGTTTATAGATTTTAATTCACTGCACGACTTGTTTATTATAGAAGCACAGCGCCGTGTTTACAAACGTTGGTATTTAGGGGCTAAGTATTTTAATCAAAAGATATTGACGACCTATGATTTTGATGGTGCACCTACTGAGCCGGAGAAACAGAATATGACACATCTTGGTTTTGTAATGTCGCATGATACCCGTGATTTTATCTATAATCCGTACAGTGGCGATTACCTGAATCTTAAAACAGGGCATTATCGTGATGCCTGGGGTTCGGCTTATGACTTTGACAAATACGAATTTGACTTCACCAAGTTTTTTGGATTGAGCAAAACAGAAGTGATTGCGGCACGCTTAACAGCCTTGGTGGCAACTGGCGATGTTCCTTTTGAAGGGCAGTACGTTGTGGGTCGTGATGATATCAGAGGATATACCAATGGTAAGCACCGTGGCGAGCAGGTTTATAATGTACAGGCAGAGTACCGCTGGAATTTCTATAAGAAGTGGGGCATGGTTGGTTTTGCCGGGCTTGCTACGGCTGTTGATCAGGTTAATGAGATTAGGTTTGATGGTTTACTGCCTGGGGCCGGTGCAGGACTTCGCTATATGGCTATCCCATCTGAAAAAATCAATATTGGTGTTGATGTGGCTGTAGGAAAGGACGACTGGGGAATTTATTTCAGAATTGCTGAGACCTTTGGAGATAAATAGCAAAAAAGCCCGGCACCACTACAGTGCCGGGCCCAACTAAACCTAAACCCTAAACTTAATGAACGAAACTTAATCAACTGTTGCGTTTTGTTTTCTGTTTATTCGTTTACGAACTTTCTCGTTATTGTCGGCAATTATTTGTGCAGTTGCCGCAGCAAAATCACCATAGGTATCTGGTGCTGCTATTGTCATTGCACGCAGATAGATTACCAACTCATTGTTAATTAGTTTTACCAAAGCCAGTTTAAGTTTTGTGGCCGTTTCCTTATTGGTAATTTTTGCTTTCTCTTCAGCATAAGCTAAAAATGATTCCGTAAAGTCGTTCTGGCTGGTTCGTACATTTGTTATCGACACGGCAATGCCAGGTAATTGATCAATCGCTGCCTTTACCTGCTCAGCTTCCATGTCTTTTAGCAACGATTCAATTAAAGCCGACTCTTGGGCATAATTTGCTTCAATTAAATCAGTTAAACCATACTTGTCAAATACCGAATTAACGGTTTGTGCGGCGGCACTTATTGTTTCTTCAGGGTGATAAAGGTAACCTTCTGTTAGGTTAAAAATCGCACGCAATGCCTTATCTCGAGTCTCATCTTTGCTTTCTAATTCAGATACGGCCCGGTCCTGCATTAATGCAATGCTTAGTTTTTGTGATTCAGTATTGGCTTTTTCGAGAAGCTTTGTCAGAAAGGTGTCGGTGCTCCAATCGTAGTTTTCCGATGTTTTTACAATTCCTTCTGATACCGTTGCGACCTCGCCATTATAGCTACGGTGTGATAGTTTTTCAATTTTCATTTATAAAATTAGGTTTGTGTTGGCAACTGCTAGCGCTGTCTGCTTAAATACATGTGTATTTGGCCTCACCTGATAACCGGACAAGCAAAATACAAATGTATTTACCTTCACTGGTTGTCCGGATGGCCAATATACAAACCTATTTTGCTCCACCGGACGTTCGATTGGTCAAAATACATATCTATTTTGCGTAGTCGGACGTTCGGTCTTGCAAAATACAAATGTATTTGATGTCACCGGATGCTGTGCTCTCAATATACAAATGTATTTAGTCTTTTAGCTTGCTTAGGTTAACCAACGGTTAAAATTCCGAGTATAAATTTAGCAAATAAAGTTACACTACAAAATAAATATGTGTAATAATATATTTTGTGATGGTTATCAGTGGTTTAGTGACGTGGGTTCGTTAAGTATTGATGTGTAGGTTAATAGAAATGCAGATGTAGTGTGATAAAGTTAATTGTTGGTGATTGTGTTGTCTTGTTATTTATCTATATTCACAATTGAAATTGATTAAATGTTTAATAGAAATTATAATGGAGACCAGACACTATAACAAAACGGGGAGGATTCCGAAAAGCCTTATGAGTAGGAGATAAACTTAAATTATGAGAATGAAAAAGCACCATTACCAACCGGCAAAGCATAATATTTGTCGTAGAACTGATCTAGTAAATGTTCTTCTAATGCCTTTTTTTCTTGAGTTCCTCTTGTTGTGTACCAAAATCAACTAAATCACGCTGTAGAATATCTTTAATGTTTCCATCAGGCTCTCTGAAATCAAATAAAAAGGGGCGCAGTGCATTGTTCATATCATTTATTTATCAAATAATACCAGATCTACTATTTATAAGCCGACTCCTGTCCTCTGTCCTCCGTCAAAGCTATACTTTTCACTCTTCACTCTTAATTTTTCACTTCTTAGTCCTCGGTCTCCTACATCATCTCCCGAACCACCTTCTCAATGCCTTTTTTGTCAAAACCACAAAGGCCGTACAGTTCAGTCTGCGTGCCGTGCTCGATGTACTCATCAGGTATGCCCAATCGTTTTACTCTAGCACAATAGTCGTTATCGGCCATAAACTCAATAACCGCACTTCCCATACCACCGACGATGGTGCCATCTTCAATGGTAATTACCTTGTTGTGCTTTTTAAATACTTCGTGAAGTAACGATTCATCAATAGGTTTGGCAAAACGCATATCATAATGAGCGATGGATAAACCTTCTTTTTCCAGCTTATCTATTAGCTGGCTGGTTTTGATTCCAATTGGACCAATAGTCAGGATGGCAATATCATTACCATCTTTAAGTTTTCTGCCAGTACCAACTTTAATTTCCTGCATTGGACGCTGCCAGTCAAGTAGTGAGCCATTGCCGCGCGGGTATCGAATGGTAAAAGGTCCCTGGTTTGGTAATTGCGCAGTATACATCAGGTTGCGCAGCTCCTCTTCGTCCATCGGCGATGAAATAGTCATTTTAGGTATGCCGCGCATAAACTGTATATCGTAGGCACCGTGATGGGTTGCACCATCGGCTCCAACCAATCCACCACGATCAAGGCAGAAGACAACGTTAAGATTTTGAAGTGCTACATCGTGTATCACCTGATCATAAGCCCGCTGCATAAACGAGGAATAGATGTTACAGAACGGCGTATGTCCGGCAATGGCCATACCAGCCGAAAAAGTCACTGCATGTTGTTCGGCGATGCCCACATCAAAGGCCCGGTCAGGCATCTTTTCCATCATTATATTGAGGCTACATCCGGTAGGCATAGCAGGTGTTATCCCTACTATCTTTTCATTTTGCTCGGCCAGCTCAACTATTGTATTGCCAAACACATCCTGAAATTTAGGTGGCTTTGGCGTACTTGATTTTGCTGCCAGTTTCTGTCCGGTTGTTTTGTCAAACTTATCGCTAACCGCATGCCAGGCCGTCTGATTCTCCTCGGCATATTTAAATCCTTTGCCTTTCTTGGTGATGACGTGCAGAACCTTAGGACCCGGAATTTCTTTCAGGTCACTCATTACTTTTCTGAGGTGGTCCACATCATGTCCATCCACAGGGCCAAAGTACCGAATATTAAGTCCTTCAAAAATATTGGTTTGCTTGGTCAGTAGATTCTTTAATGAGTTGTTCAGCTTGGTGATCATTTCTTTTGATCGCGGACCGGTCAACTTCATTTTTTCCAACACCTTAAAAGTCTCAGATCTTATTTTATTGTAGGTCTGCGAGGTGGCAATATCCACCAGGTATTCACTAAATCCACCAACGGCCGGGTCAATGGCCATGTTGTTGTCATTTAAGATGACTAGCATATTGGCCTTGAGGGTTGACATATTGTTTAAGCCTTCAAAGGCCATGCCTGCGGTCATAGCTCCATCGCCAATGACGGCCACCACATGTTTGTCCGGATCATTATCTAATGAAGCTGCTGCGGCCATGCCGAGCCCGGCAGAAATTGATGTTGACGAGTGACCTACGCCAAACGCATCGTATTCGCTTTCATTAATATTCGGAAAGCCACTTATGCCTTTGAATTTTCTGTTGGTATGAAATACATCTCTGCGACCCGTGAGAATTTTATGGCCATAAGCCTGGTGACCAACGTCCCATATTAACTTATCATCCGGAGTATTGAACACGTAATGAAGGGCAACGGATAACTCTACAACACCGAGACTTGCACCGAAGTGTCCAGGGGTACACGATAGTGCGTCAATAATAAATTCCCTCAATTCCTCACAAACTTGTGGTAAGTCCTCCGGTGCAATTTTCTTTAAATCCTCCGGAGAATTAATCTTGTCCAGCAAGCTGGTAATGCCGTCCTTCATATCTTTTAACTCTGAGAGCTGGTTCAATTTCGTGTCCAATTGTTTTTTTAACAGGGCAAAGATAATAAGATTGCTTATACCTACGCTCTTAATGTTTAATTTACATTCGTTGTTAATAACCTAACTTAATGGAGGCAATCAAAATGGCTTCTGGTTACTGTCAATTCGACTTTTTTTTGAATATTTGAACTATAAAATCAGAGAAGGTATGAGCAGATATTTTTTACTAATAGTTGGGTTTGCTGTCGCGTTTGGTGCTTGTGTTCCATTGAAGCAGTTTGAGAAAGTTCAGGATGAAAATGACCGATTGGAGCAGGAGGCTGGTGATATTACAGAACAGAATGAGGCTTTAAAAGTTGAAAACAAAGAGCTGACAGCGGATTATGAACGATTGAAAAACAAAGTGGAGAAACTGGCTCAGAATACCGCTCGCCTGGGGCGTCATCATAGGCGCTTACAACATCGCTACGATGATTTAAATAAGAATTACTCTGATGTGATTGGAGGGCTTAAGACAACTTCTGTTTCCGATGCTGATAATCGTAAGTTACTTGAGTTTTTACAGCAGTTGCAGGAAGATCTGATAAAACGTGAAGATGAGTTAAGAGCTTCTGAAAGAGCACTCGATGAAAAGAGAATGAGCCTAAACAAAGCTGAAGAACAATTGGGTAATGCACAATTACAATTGGACGATCAGAATAAGCGATTGCTTGAATTAGAAGCCTTGCTTAATAGCAAAGAAGAGGCGATGCAAGCCTTAAAACGAATGATAACTGATGCCTTAAAAGGTTATACAGGCGATGAATTGCAGGTGCATAGCAAAAATGGGAAAGTGTATGTTTCGATGGAAGAAAAACTACTTTTCCAATCTGGTAGTTACGATCTTAATCAACAGGGTGTGGCAGCTTTGAAAAAGATTGCCAGGGTGTTAGAGCAAAATGAAGAAATTGATATTTTGGTTGAAGGGCATACCGATCGTGTTCCATACAGAGGAAGTGGAGCGCTGAAAGACAACTGGGACTTAAGTGTAAAAAGAGCTACATCGGTGGTGAGGATATTACTAAATAATAGCAGTATTGATGCACATCGTGTAATGGCAGCAGGCCGAAGTGAGTACGACCCGTTGAAACCAGGCGATGATGCGGCTTCATTACAGAAAAACCGCCGTACAGAAATAATATTAACGCCTAAATGGTCAGAAGTATTTGATCTCTTGGATGTGGATAATTAATTGAGAATAATGCGGGCATTCGTTTTAGAGGTGTGGGCTGTAGTAAGGGTGCTTAATTGGGTGCGATTAAAAAACGCCGCTCGTTTAATTGGTTCGTATATTTATAGCCATCGGGTAAAGCGTGCTAAAGTTATCGCCAAGCCAATGGCTTTTTCCATTGAGCCAACCAGTATATGTAATCTTAAGTGCCCTGAGTGTCCAACAGGAGCTAATTTATTAAAGCGTCCTCGTGGTACGATGCATCTGGATCTTTATCAAAAGCTTCTGGATGAATTAGCACCTGAGTTGCTCTACTTAAACTTGTATATACAAGGTGAGCCTTTGATGCATCCACACTTCGCCACAATGGTGGAAATGGCCAGTAAATACAAACTGTATGTTTCGACATCTACCAACGGTCATTTTATGAATGATCAAGTGGCTGGTCACTTGGTTAAAGCAGGCTTAACTCGAATTATCTTTTCTATTGATGGAGCGACCCAAGGCAGTTATGAGAAATACCGTGTTGGAGGTAAGTTGGAGAAAGTGAGAGAATCCATCAGCTTATTAACGGCCGCTAAAAAGATACATCAATCACTTTATCCTCTTGTAATAATTCAGTTTATTGCCTTTGCGCATAATGAGCACGAGATTGATGATGTGAGAAAGCTGGCAAAAACACTGGGCGTGGATAAATTGGAGATTAAAACTGCACAACTGAATGATTTTGGCGATATGCAGCCTCCGCGAAACAAAAAATATAGCAGATATACGGATGAAAAGGCATTAATAAATCAGGGAGGTAATCAGTGTTGGCGTCAATGGCATTCTGCAACAGCAACATGGGATGGAAAATTAGCACCATGTTGTTATGATAAGGATGCAGATCACGCATTCGGCGACCTTAATTATGAGCAAATTGATTCGCTTTGGAAAGGAGATAAAAGCATCCGGTTTAAACAGCAAATATTCACATCAAGACAACATATTAAGATGTGTCAGAATTGTCCCGAGGGTAAGCATCTGTTTTCATAATCGTAAGTGCGCTTTAATGTCACGATTTTAAAGGTTGGTAACCTCGATCAGGCTGTTGATAAAACGGATATAAAAAAGTAATCATTTAAATAGATAAACAACCATAATTAATTAACTTTAGCCTGAATTCTATAATTAACCTATAAAAAATACACATGCATAATGCCTTAATCGCACTATGGGAAAAATAACTGGATCAAGGCTTGTAAGAAAGATTAATGTATTTATACGCAGAAGGTTAGGTCCGGATAATCTGTGTAATGGGAATGGTTTGCTTTATTGGCGCGAACGAATCTTTCACTTCTTCTCTCTTGGCGTACTTTTGGCTGGTATGGTCATGTATTTGTATTTAGGACTTTCGTATCTCGGCCAGGGCGAGTATGCTTACGCAATATTTGCCTCTTTTATGTTTCTATCGGCCGTAGTTGCCACCATGGTCAGGTCACTTCCATTTAAGTTCAGAGCCACATGGCTGTTGATATTGGTATTTCTGATTGGAATATATTCAATCCTCGAATCTAATAATTCATCCTTGGGATATGTGCTATTGATATCCTATTCTCTGCTTTCAGGAATAATTATCAGTCAAAAGCGTGCGTGGATTTCTGTAATAACGATTAGTGCGGCACTGGTTTTAATAGGTGTATGTCTTTACATTCCTCAGATACCTATTCCTTTCAATGCGAAACTGTCATTGTTTGACTATGTTAAAACGTCATCGATCTTTATTGTTGTCAATATCTTAACCTTACTACCGCTGGTTAACCTCTTGAATGGTTTGATTTTTAACCTGGAGAAAGAAACCCGTTTCAGACGTTTATTGCGTCGTGATCATGAGGATTTGGCACTCGCAAAACGAAAGGCCGAGGAGAGTGATCATTTAAAAACAGCTTTTCTATCAAATATGTCACATGAGATACGTACTCCGATGAATGCCATTCTGGGTTTCTCTAATTTGCTATCTCATCCCGATATAAGTGACACTGAAAAAGAAGAGTTTGTGAATCTGATTAAGGTAAATGGTAAAAACCTTTTGACCTTGGTTGAGGACATCATTGATATTTCAAAAATTGATAGTGGGCAATTGCAGATTAAGAATGCACCATGTCAACTACACAATACGATGGTATCAGTGTATGATTCTTTTGCAGATGATATCAAGAGGCGTGGATTATTCAATCTTAAATTATACCTCAAGGAAGGGGTGAGTGATGAAAATATTCGAATTCTAACCGATGAACATCGCTTAAGACAAATCTTAGTTAATCTGGTTGGCAACGCTGTCAAATTTACAGAACGAGGGTTTGTTGAATTTGGTTATACCCAGGAGGATGATCAGTTTTTACAGTTTTATGTGAAGGATACTGGTATTGGTTTACCAAAAGGCAAAGAGAATGAGATCTTTGAACGCTTCTCTAAATTTAACAGTGATAAAGAACGACTATACGGAGGAACAGGTATTGGCCTGTCAATAGCTAAACATCTGGTAACAATAATGGGTGGTGAGATATGGGTCGAGTCAGAGCCAATGGTAGGTACAACCTTCTATTTTACGGTTCCATATCATCGTTTGGCCACACCAGTTAATGAAATTAAAATATCGTCAGACTCAGAGAAAGAATATAACTGGGAGGGTAAAACGTTTCTGGTGGCTGAGGATGAGGAAGATAACTTTCGCTATATCGAAGTAGCTTTGGCATTGTCCAATGCCAGTTTAATTTGGGCACGCGATGGTCAGGAGGCTGTTGATGTATTTAAACGCATCGATGGTATCGACCTTGTTTTGATGGATATTAAGATGCCATTAATGGATGGTTATACAGCCACCCGTGAAATTAAAAAGATAAGAGATAAAGTGCCTGTGATTGCACAAACGGCTTATGCCATGTCCGAAGAAAAAGAGAAGTCGCGACAGGCAGGCTGTGATGATTATATTGCCAAGCCTATTGGTTACGAAGATCTCTTAACAACCATCAATAAATATGTGCCAGGAAATGGTGCTATGGACTAATGGAAAATAAAAAGCCCCACAAGTGTGAGGCTTATATCTTGAAGTTGACTGGTAATATTATACAGTCAAAATATCTTTCTCTTTAACAGCAAACATATCGTCTACTTGCTTCACATAGCCATCTGTAATCTTTTGAACTTCTGCTTCAGCATCTTTCTCAAGGTCTTCAGACAAACCATTCTTTTTCATTTTCTTTAATTCTTCGTTACAATCGCGACGTGTGTTGCGGAAGCTAACTTTGGCATCTTCACATTCTGATTTTGCTTGTTTCACAAGGTCCTTACGACGCTCTTCAGTTAATGGTGGTATATTAATGCGAATGATATCGCCATTATTATCAGGATTGAATCCAAGGTTAGCCGCCATAATGGCCTTTTCAATCTCACCAATTAATTGCTTTTCCCATGGCTGAATGGCAATGGTGCGAGGATCAGGCGTACTTAGGTTGGCAACCTGCGAAAGTGGGGTCATGCTACCATAGTAATCGACCAAAATGCCTTCAAGCATTTTAGGGTTTGCTTTACCAGCACGGATTTTACCTAGTTCGTTATCAAGATGTTCAATGGCTTTGGCCATTCTTTCTTGTGCATCTTCTAATATTAAATCTATTTCTTCTTGCATGGTCAGAATGTATGATTACGTTTAATGTATTCGTTTACACAAAAATAGAAAACTTTAAAGGAAAATAAAATTGTATTGAGAATCAGTAGGTTTAGTTAATGAATATGTAGTATTTCACTGTAAATATCTTAATCTTCGAACTTTATATATCCCTAAAAAAGATATATCTTTAACTGCCTGAATTTAAGGTTTGGTTATTAAAATAATAGCATTTAAATAGATAAAAGGATGCTATTGTCTGATTAATTT
This sequence comes from Saccharicrinis sp. UBA6048, assembly GCA_002429115.1. Classification (GTDB taxonomy): domain Bacteria; phylum Bacteroidota; class Bacteroidia; order Bacteroidales; family Marinilabiliaceae; genus Carboxylicivirga. The sequence goes on from DIYS01000180.1 coordinate 22,058, forward strand.
TTTATTAATTTGTAATAACGAATGTTAAAATAATAAGAAAATCAAACGATCAAATGTGTGGTTAATTAGAATTGTTATAAATAAAGAATTAATTCTTTAATTTTATTTGCCCGATGAGCCTTTCAGACCTACATTTGCAGCCTTATTGAACAATTTAGTTTTAACAAATAAATAAATAAAAAGGGATTCCTATGAGTACTATTTTTGGTTCCTCAATTGGAAGAAAGCTACTGATGAGTTTGTCAGGGCTTTTTTTGGTGGTGTTCTTAATCATTCACCTTTCCATTAACTTATTGCTTCTTGTGCCGGATGGCGGGCAAATGTTTAATGTTGCAGCCAACTTTATGACATTGCCTCTGATTAAGTATGGATTGCAGCCTGTATTATTTGCTGGTTTTATCGTACATATTATTTATGCCGCTATTTTAACGGCTCAAAATAATAAGGCACGCGGAAGTGCAAAGTATGCTTCTGGTAACAATACAAAGGATGTAATGTGGGCTTCGAAAAACATGTTTGTGTTAGGCTTAACGGTGTTAGCATTTTTGGTTGTTCACTTAGTTGATTACTGGGTGCCATTGCAAATAACTCATGCTGCTGAGTCCATCACTATTGATGGCGTTGAAATGCACAATACTTATGCATTGGTGAACGCCGCATTTGCTGAAGGGTGGAGAGTAGCCCTTTATGTAGTAGGTGCTTTAGGTTTAACAATTCACCTGACTCACGGATTCTGGTCAGCTTTCCAAACGCTTGGATTAAGCAATAACATCTGGCGTTGTCGCTGGACGGTCATCGGAATTGCCTTCGCATGGATTGTAGGTCTTGGATTCGCTGCAATTGCTATCCTTCAATTTGTATTTTATCAATAGTCAAATCTAAATACATCATAGATATGAAATTAGATTCTAAGATACCACAAGGCGAAATGGCCAAAAAGTGGTCTAATTATAAAGCTAACCAGAAACTGGTTAACCCAGCTAATAAGCGTAAGTTAGATATTATTGTTGTTGGAACAGGTCTGGCAGGTGCTTCTGCTTCTGCTTCGTTTGGTGAAATGGGTTTCAATGTAAAGAACTTCACCATTCAGGATTCTCCACGTCGTGCACACTCTATTGCTGCACAGGGAGGGATCAACGCTGCTAAAAACTATCCAAACGATGGTGACTCAGTTCACCGATTATTCTACGATACAGTTAAAGGCGGTGACTACCGTGCTCGTGAAGCTAACGTACACCGTTTGGCTGAAGTAAGTAACGATATCATCGACCAGTGTGTGGCACAGGGTGTTCCTTTTGCCCGTGAATATGGAGGTTTGTTGGATAACCGTTCATTTGGTGGAGCACAGGTAAGCCGTACATTCTACGCCAAGGGACAAACAGGTCAGCAGTTATTAATCGGTGCTTACCAGGCTTTAATGCGTCAGGTAAATGCTGGTACTGTTGATTTATATACACGTACAGAGATTGTTGACATTGTAATGGTTGACGGCAAAGCACGTGGTGTTATTGCGCGTGACCTAGTAACTGGTGAATTCCAGCGTCATTTCGGTCATGCTGTTGTATTGGCAACAGGTGGTTACGGAAATACGTTCTTCTTGTCGACTAATGCAATGGGATCGAACGGTTCGGCAGCTATTAAAGCTTACCAAAAAGGTGCTGCTTTTGCTAACCCTTGTTTCGCGCAGATTCACCCAACTTGTATTCCTGTTCACGGTGAATTCCAGTCGAAATTAACCTTGATGTCAGAGTCATTACGTAACGATGGTCGTATCTGGGTCCCTAAAAAGAAAGAAGATGTGGATGCAATCCGTTCAGGAAAGCTGAAGCCAAGAGACATTAAAGAAGAAGATAGAGATTACTACTTGGAGCGTCGTTACCCTGCATTTGGTAACTTAGTACCTCGTGACGTAGCTTCACGTGCTGCCAAAGAGCGCTGTGATGCCGGTTTCGGTGTTGGAGCAACTGGTTTGGCTGTTTATCTTGACTTTAAATCTGCCATTGAGCGCTTGGGTGAAGATGCTATCCGTGCACGCTACGGAAACTTGTTCCAGATGTACGAAAAGATTGTAGATGACAATCCATATGAAACACCAATGATGATTTATCCGGCTATTCACTACACTATGGGGGGTATCTGGGTTGATTACGAATTGCAAACAACTGTTCCTGGTTTATTTGCAGCTGGTGAAGCTAACTTCTCTGACCACGGTGCAAACCGTTTAGGTGCTTCAGCATTGATGCAAGGTTTAGCTGATGGATATTTCGTACTTCCATACACAATTCAGAATTACTTAGCTGATGATATTTCTACACCACGTATGACTGGTGATGAGAAAGAATTTATCGATGCTGAAAACGAAGCAAAAGCTAAATTCGAAAAGTTATTGGCTATCAAAGGAGAGCGTTCTGTTGACAGCATCCACAAAGAGCTGGGATTAGTAATGTGGGATTTTGTTGGTATGGCTCGTAACAAAGAAGGTTTGGAGCAGGCTATCGAAAAAATCGCTGCTATCAAGAAAGAATTCTACAGCAATGTGCGTATTCCGGGTTCTGGTGAAGGCATGAACGTAGAGTTAGAGAAAGCTTCTCGTTTGGCTGACTTTATCGATATAGGTGACTTAATGGCTCGCGATGCACTGAATCGTGAAGAGTCATGTGGTGGTCACTTCCGCGAAGAGTACCAAACTGAAGAAGGTGAAGCTATGCGTCAGGATGACAAGTTCACTTATGCTGCTTGTTGGGAGTATAAAGGAGAGGACAATGCACCTGAAATGCATAAAGAAGACTTGACTTTTGAAGTTGTTAAAGTTGCTCAGCGTAATTATAAATAATCTTAGGTCTTAATAGTTAAACAGAGAAAAATGGAAAACAATATAAATTTGACTCTTAAGGTTTGGCGTCAGAACGGGCCTAAGGAAAAGGGTCGTTTCGAAACCTACAAACTGGATAAAATATCAACTGATAGTTCTTTCCTGGAGATGATGGACGTGCTTAATGAGCAGTTAATCAACGAAGGAAAAGAGCCGGTAGCATTTGACCACGATTGCCGTGAAGGTATCTGTGGTATGTGTTCATTGTATATCAATGGTCGTCCGCACGGACCAGATGATGATGTTACAACATGTCAGTTACACATGCGTAAGTTTAAAGATGGTGAAACAATTACAATAGAGCCATGGCGTTCAGCAGGTTTCCCTGTGATCAAGGATCTGATTGTAAATCGTAACGCATTTGATACGATTATTGCTGCTGGTGGTTATACATCAGTAAGTACAGGAGGTGTGCCAGATGCAAATGCGTTGCCTATTCCAAAGGATGATGCTGATGAGGCAATGGATGCTGCATCATGTATTGGATGTGGAGCTTGTGTTGCGACTTGTAAAAACGGATCAGCTATGTTGTTTGTTTCGGCAAAAGTAAGCCACTTAGCTTTGTTACCACAAGGTAAAGTTGAGGCTGCTCGTCGTGCTAAAAACATGGTATCTAAAATGGATGAGCTTGGTTTTGGTAACTGTACTAATACAGGTGCTTGTGAGGTAGAATGTCCTAAAGGTGTTTCTATTTCTAACATTGCTCGTTTGAACAGAGAATTCTTAAAAGCAAAATTGGCCGATTAAGATTATCAAGCAATATATGTAAGATGGGATGTCATTTGTGGCATCCCATTTTTTGTTTTTATTGATTGAAATTAAAGAAAATAGTAACCTTTATTAAAATAATTCGTTTCTATGGGCGAATGTTATAAGTTGGTAAACAGTACAGTTTGTAATATTTAGCGTCAACCATTAACCAATAAAAATGAAAGTAATTGAATCTAAGCAATTTGTAGGAGGATATATTTTTTTCTACTTTAGTTGCGAATAGGTTTCTATTTAAAGAAAACAACATGCCATATCGTCGCCTCCCAAATACTGATCAAGCACGCTTGCGGGCATTAAAAGCGGCTTTGAAAAAAGGAATGCTGCTAAGTCCGTTTGATCTAGCGTATAGCCAGAAGCTGTTTCTTGAACTTCAATCATTTTTACCACAGTATGAACAGGCCATTTCACAATATAATTTTAGTAAAGAGCGACAGGCTAAATATGGTAAACTTTTGGGGGATCAATTTAAAATAACCCGTTTGTATGTGTCACATTTTATACAAGTACTTAACTTTTGTATTATCCGGGGAGAGATAAAGTCGGACGCCAGGAAACTTTATGGTTTAAGCGAAGATGAGAAGTCAGTACCGGAGTTGGGAACTGAACAGCAGTTGTTATGTGTAGGTAAGCAGGTTATTGAAGGTGAGGAGCGTAGAGGTATGATGGGAGGTTCACGTATTTATAACCCTTCTATCGCTATGGTAAAGATTAAGTATGAGAAGTTTATGGAGTATTTTAATAATCACAAAAATTTGCTCGTAACAACTCAAAAAATGCACGAAAAGGTTACAGAATTGCGTGCTGTAGCAGATCGTATTGTATTAGGTATCTGGAATGAAGTTGAGGCTAACTTTGATCAATTCGATCCTGATGATAAACGTGAGAAAGCTTCTAATTATGGAGTAGTTTACCTATTGCGCAAACATGAAAAGGAGCAAATTGATTAGGGGTTAAGAGCTATAATTCATTGCAGTTATTTTCTTAATGTAATACAAGCATCCGATAATAATACCAATACTCATCACTGTATAAATACCAAATGGATTATTCATTTGTGAACTAATGTCAGGATTGTCATTTTCAATAACTGTCGAATATGCAATCACTGCGAGCAGATTGTTTGCAAAATGTGCCATCACTGAAATCCATAAACTTCCTGAATAGATATATAAATATCCTAAGATGATTCCCAGAAACAGGCGAGGTAAAAAAGTTAAGAATTGCAGATGAATAGCACTGAATAAAATCGCAGTTAATACTATAGCCAAATGTTTATTCCGAAGGACTGAGTTTAATTCTGTCTGAATAACGCCTCTGAAAAACCATTCTTCACCGATGGCAGGCAAAACACATATTAGTCCAATGGTAATAGTCGCCTGCTTCCAATTGTCAAAATTAAGGATGAGTCCTGTTAACTCTTCTGCCAGCTTCTCTTTATTGTTTATCCATTCATTGATGCCGAATATTTCAGGTAATTGTACTTGCTGATTTAACCAGCCTGTCAAAGAAATAAACCCTTGTCCCCATAAAATAAGAATCAGCATTAAGAAAATAACTCTCATCGAAATAGGTTGCGATCCATTAACGGCATTTTTAAAGTTTGGCTGGAATAAATAAAACGCCAGTAACGACGGTACAATAAATAAACAGATGCTCTGAATGGCCTGATAAAATTGAATAAAGCCGATATTTCCATGCATCGATGTTTCAGAGTTTATATCAACTTGAAATAAAGGTTGGGCAATTAAACCAACTATAATACTGCTAATACCTGATAGTAAAAGGGCGAATGCTATTAAAAGAACTAGCTTTGTGATAGGAGATAAGAAGCTATAAAGGCCTTGTTTCATTAAGATGTGTTACAAAAATAGATATTGAGTTTAATAGATTAAGGCTATAAGGTTCGTTTAAAGTTATAAAATAAAAGTGTTAACCTCAGTATATCTATCGGTAATGAAAGATTTTTATGTCAAAATTCTATTATATTGTTCTAAAATTTTTTCAGCACTAAAGTCTAACGCACGTTTGAATAATAAGTTTTCATTCAGTGGTCTATCTATAGATTCGATGAGGACTTCTGTAAAATCATCAATTCTATCAATCGAGTTAGAAAGATAACCATATTTGCCATGATCTAATACTTCTAATGCTCCCAATGTTGGAGTTGAAACTACTGTTTTTTTAAGAAACAGGGATTCAATAAGTATGCTAGGTAAAGTTTCTGATATTGAGCTTAAGGCGATAACTTTAGCATGTTTAATTAAATAATAACAATGATCTACTTCGCCTGGAAATATAATAGATTGGTTGTTCTTATTATCCTTGGATAATCGCTCTAATTCGGGGCCAGTTCCAATAATTATTAATTTAAAATCTGAGAATCTATTTTTAATTTGATTGAAGGATGAAATTAATAAATCAAGGTTCTTAACTTTTGCCAGTCTTCCTGCAAATAGTATATAATTATCCGGTAAATTAAATTCTATATTTGGTATTTCTGATTTGGATAAAATATCCTTAGTACAAAAAGGATTATGTATTTTTATATTATTGGCTTTAGGTGATAGTTTGGATATATATTCGTGTAATGATTCAGATACTGAAATTACTTTATATGTTTGGGGATACAGTTTTGTAATAAGAAAATTAAAAAAAAATCGATAGATTTTTTTTCCTTTAATATCTTCATCGTAATAATTGTGTTGTGTGGCAATTACTTTTGTTTTTCGTCGGGAAAGAAAGTTGCACAAAATAGCGAAATGATTATGAATATCAGAACCAGTAATTAAATAATCAGGCTCCGAATTATTTATGTATTTGACTAAGTTAATTACAGAATTTCTAAGCCGTTTGTTTTTGCCAAATGTAATTAAGTTAATATTTTGATTTAACTCCGTCTGCAATATACCATCACCCCTGCAAATAATAAAATCAACATCATATCCTGCATTAAACAGAAGAGATGAAGTGTTAAGAAAAACTCTTTGGATACCACCAATATCCAAAGTTGGTATAAAAAAAGATACTTTTAGTTTTTTAATAGTCATTAGTTTTGATTTGTTGAGGATTGGACTTTATCCCCATTTTTATATTTAAGAAGAATATTATTATAAGAATTGTGAAGCTAATAATATTCTCAAATAGATATGCGAGTGTACTTCCTTCTAATCCAATTTGTGGGATTAGGTAATAACACAAAGCAACAAGTATACCACCTGACAAAACCTCCGTTGTAATAAATGTTGTCACTTTTTCTTTCGCAATTAAATAAATGCCTAACAACCAGCAGAATACCTTAAAGAAGTCACCCGTAATCTGCCATTTAATTATGGATGCGGCTTCATTAAAATCATTAGAAAGTAATAAATTTATAATGAAAAATCTGCAAAAAAACATAGTTATACCGCCAATAATTAAAAGTGGAATTAGTAAATAAAAGGCACTTTTCATTTCATGCTTTAGGGATAGAGGATTAGTTAACTTGCTTAATTTTGGTAAAAAATAATAACTAAATGGAAGTGTGGCCAGACTTATATAACTGGTACTTATTCGATAAACTCCATCCCAAATTCCGGCATCGTTTAAGCTAAGGTTTATCATTATAATCTTTCTGACAGACATGACAACTAATGGTGAAATGATTCCGGATATCAATGCCATTAATGAAAACTTACTTAAGCTCTTTAGAACTTTAGGATTGAGTTTTACTTTAGGAATCTTACCAATTTTATACAGTTTATAAAAACAAATAAGAAGAGAAATGATTGATTGAATAAGGATTGCCCATAAGGCACCCTTTAAGTTGAATAACCAAATCCCTGTGAGAAAAACTAAAAATCCACTAATGAAATATATAATATTCATTGAAATATAGATTCGGAGCTTTTGTAATCCATTAATAATTGAAAGAAGTACATTAAATAATGATGTTGATAAAATGTATATACCTGAGAATGCAATTACACTGCTGTAATTAACTGAATTGAAGAGGTAAAGTGAGATGTTATTACTACAAAATGAAACCACAATACTAACAATCACTGAGGAGATAATTACGATTGTAAAACTAGAGTTAATAATTTGCTGATTAGAATTATCTTTGTTTGCGTTTTCAGAGATTAGTTTAATGACTCCATTATTTATTCCTATGCCAGCTATGTTTACTGTCAATTGAAGAAAACTTTGCAATTGACTTATCATCGCTAAACCGGTTGGGCCAAGAAATAAGGCAATTGCTTTTATATTTAAAACTCCAACAATAACTCTAACAATTACTTGAATAGAATTCTTAAGAGATACTGATAGTAAATTGTTTTTTCTAAAATTGATAATCATGTATTATGGTAATTGTCACTTAACTTTAACGAATCTGTGCTTAAAATATTTGAAAATAAAGAGTCATAAAGCAATATATTATAAAAATGAACGTCATAACAGAAAGAATAAAACGATGATAATATCTGTAGTTATAATATGTTATAATCAAAAAGATTTTATACAGCAAGCAATTGATTCAGTTTTAAATCAGCAAATGTCATATCCTTATGAAATTATTATTGGAGACGATGGTTCGACAGATGGGACTAGTGAAATTATAGCAAAGTATGCAAAAGAGCATTCTGAGATTCGTTATTATCGGCACAAAAAAAATCTTGGATTAATGAGAAACTATTCATTCTGTCATCGACAGGCCAAAGGTAAGTATATAGCGGTACTTGATGGTGATGATTATTGGATTGACAAAACTAAAGTTGATAAACAAGTAGCAATGCTTGAAGTTGATAATGAGTTGGGTATGGTTCATACTCAATATGACATTAAATATATGTACCCAAAGCTATTGGGAAAAAGAAACTTTAAGAATGTATTGTCGAAGAATCAAGCTATAGAAAATAGCTCATTTGATGGGATTTTTGCTAATAGTGCAATTTGTTCCTCAACGGTTTGTTATCGAAAGAAAATTGTAGATGATTTTAAATTAATGGATGAATTTGACAAAGGAGTATTCGCGATGGAAGATGGTCCTGTTTTTCTTGTATGTAGTTTAAACAATTCAGTGGGCTATATTGAACAATCAAGTACTGTTTATAGGGTAAATAAGAATTCTGTTTCACATTCTGTTGATATTGAAAAACGATTGCAATTTTTAAAGGATACACTTGCGGTTCGTGAGTATTTTATGAAATTAATTGATGTTGACCATCGAGTAATTACGAGATTAAATCAAAATAGGTGTTTGAGTTTTGCTTATCACTATTATAAAAGCAATGATATTGATGGCTTTAGGGGTGTTTATAGTCAATTAGTAAAGAAAACTAATACAGTACGGTTGATGTATCTTTTTTTGTTGTTAAAGCGATTTAAGCTGCTTAAAAATGATCGTACTTTTAAAGCTTAAAATTCTTTAAATTCATCATAGTCAGAGATATAATCGTTAGCATCATACTTACATGATGATAGAGCTAGTAAAATGCAGTCATTGCTGAAATTTGTTAATTCGTGCCATAAGCCAGGTTTAATATGGAGGCCTGTATTTGCGGAGTTAAGGATTATTGATTTGCGACTATTTTTATTGTCGAGGATTACTTCGAGACTACCATTAATAGCAATCAGCAACTCATGTTGTTCTTTGTGTGCATGTCCACCACGAGTTGAGCCTGAAGGGATATTGTACGTATAATAAATCCGTTTAATTATAAAAGGAACGTGCTCATTCTCTTCAATAAAAGATAAACTACCTCTTGAATCTGAAAATTTAGGTAATGAGATAAGTTGAAAAAGGTTTTTTAATTCTGACATTGCTTATATTTCAAGATCAATTTGCTAATTTAAACTCATAATCCGAATTAATATTGCCTATGAACATTCCATTTCTTAATCTGAAAGAAATAAATAAGCCTTACGTAGATAAAATAGAAACAGCCATTAAAGAAGTTGTTCATTCGGGATGGTACTTGCAAGGGCAACAAAATGAGTTGTTTGAAAGTAATTTATCCTCAATTATAGAGTGTTCTAATGTTATAGGTACGGGCAATGGACTTGATGCATTACGACTGATCTTCAGGGCATATATTGAGTTGGGGCAGCTAAAGCCCGGAGATGAAGTGATTGTTCCTGCCAATACATATATTGCAAGTTTGTTGGCAATTAGCGATAACAATCTGGTGCCTGTATTGGTCGAGCCTGATATAAACACCTACAATATTGATGCGGATAAAATAAGTTCAAAAATTACTACTAGAACTAAAGCTATTCTAGTAGTTCATTTATACGGTCGGGTGTGTCCTATGGATGAAATTAGCAGCTTAGCCAAGAAGCATCAATTGTTCATGGTTGAAGATAATGCACAAGCCATAGGAGCAGAATTCAGAGGTGCATCATCGGGTAATTTGGGAGATGCAGCTGCGTTTAGTTTTTATCCGGGGAAAAATATTGGTGCTTTGGGTGATGCCGGTGCAGTAACCACTAATAATGATGAATTAGCACGTGTAATCAGGGCAATCGCTAATTATGGTTCATCACAAAAGTATAAGAATCAATATAAAGGGGTCAATTCGCGATTAGACGAAGTGCAGGCGGCTATACTAAATGTAAAGCTTGATGACCTGAATATGATAACAAAACGACGACAAGAGCTTGCAAAGAAATATTGTTCACGGATAATTAATCCTGAAGTTATTTTGCCGCAAATGCCAAAAGATTTAAAGCAGCATGCTTGGCACCTATTTGTAATTAGAACAATGTACCGGGATCAACTAATGAAGTACCTGGCAGCTCATAATATTGGGACGATGATTCATTATCCGATACCAATTCATAAACAAGTGGCTTATAAAGAATTAAGCGAACTTAGTTTGCCAATAACTGAACAGCTTCATGATACAATTATGAGTATTCCTTTACATCAATGTTTAAGTGGTAACGAACAGGATTACATCATTGAGGCAATTAATGCATTCAGCCCGAAAGGTGTTTAGTAACAGTCATTATTCTCCCTATTTTTTATTTACTTTGCAATCAAAATTTCCAAATGCAAACAACTATTTTCAATCAACAACAAAGCATTTTCAATCGCTTTATTGCAGAGATTCGTGACACTTCTATTCAGACTGATCCTATGCGTTTTCGCCGTAATATTGAGCGAATGGGTGAGATTATGGCGTATGAAATAAGTAAGGTATTGCCACATCAAGTTAAGGACGTGACTACACCGCTTGGGATTGCCAAAGAGAATGTGATGTGTGAGGAGCCTGTTATAGCTTCGATCTTACGAGCTGGTTTGCCTATGCACCAGGGCTTACTCAACTATTTCGACAGAGCAGAAAATGCGTTTGTATCAGCTTATCGCAAGTATAACGAAAAAGGAGATTTCGACATTCATATTGAATATATTTCATCACCATCATTGGATGATAAAATAGTGATTTTAAGTGATCCTATGTTGGCAACCGGCACTTCTATTGAGTTGGCATACAAAGCACTTTTGGTTAAAGGTAAACCGAAGCATGTACACATTGCGTCATTAATTGCCAGCGAAACGGGTGTGCAGTATGTACAAAATATATTTAAGGATGAGCCGGTGACACTTTGGTTGGGAACGGTGGATGCTGAGTTGAACTCAAAATCATACATTGTTCCTGGGATTGGAGATGCCGGTGATTTGGCCTACGGAAGCAAAATCTAGGTTTACATTTTTGTTACCATTCCTTCATCTGTGCAAACTGCTTCTAATTGTTCGATGGTTTTGTGCAGAGTAGGATGATTCATTGATGACCAATGATCCATGAGGGGCAATAAGGTAAACCGACGTTCATGTAATTTTGGATGTGGAACCGTAAGTCGCTCAGAATTAATCTGGAAATCATCGATAAATAAAATATCAATATCTATAGGCCGGGACTCGTAATTGGTTCCGGCTTTTTCTTTTCTACCCAGTTCTTTTTCTATGCTTTGAGTGAAGTTGAGCAGGTCAATTGGTTCTATTGACGAATGAAATTCAACCACCTGATTGATGAAGTTTTGAGATGCTTCAAACCCCCATGGAGCACTTTCGTAAAAGGCTGATTGTGCAATAGGATTCCCAATTTGCTTTGATAATAATTGTTTAGCATTATTAATTGAGTCAACAACATTGTTTTGATTGCCACCAAACAATAATATTTGTCGATAAAATGTCATAAATACTTAAATATTTATTGTTTATAGTAATAAAACCGACCAATTGGTTTAATATTTTCGTAATCTCTTATTAAGTCAGATTTACTAAGTATTTTTTAATACTTTTGTTTTGTTATTGATTATTAATCATACTAAACTCAAAACTATTCATTATGGCTAAATTTTTTAAATACCTTTTTGCCACTTTTGCCGGTGGACTAATGGCAGCAATCGTATTATTATTTCTTCTGATCGGAATGCTTTCAGCCATTGCTACTTTAGGGGACAAAGAAACTAAAATTAGTGAAAACACACTATTGGTACTTGATTTAAACAGGCCAATTATTGATCGTGTTACAGAAGATCCGTTTGCAGAGGCAATGGCTTCAATTATGGGAGAAGCCAGTCCTGAAGGTTTGAACCGCCTACTTAAAAACATTGAAAAGGCCAAGCGCGATGAAAATATTGCAGGTATCTACCTCGATGCTGGTATGGTGCAGGCGGGTTATGCAACACTTGAGGAAATTCGAAATGCACTGATCGATTTTAAAACATCAGGTAAGTTCATTTATAGTTTAGCACCTGTATATACTCAGAAGTCGTATTATCTGGCATCTGCGGCCGATAAAGTATATCTGAATCCTTCTGGAATGCTGGAACTAAAAGGTATGTATGCAGAACGTACGTTCTTTAAAAAAGCCCTTGAAAAGGTAGGTGTGGAAATTCAGGTATTTAAGCATGGCAAGTTTAAATCAGCTGTTGAGCCTTTTTTACTTGAAGAAATGAGCGAACCGGCACGTTTGCAAACGCAAGTGTACCTGAACTCAATGTGGGAGCATGTTAAAGATAAAATTGCAGAAAGCAGAGGTTTGACAGGTGATAAAATATCGGAATTGGCAGATGAAATGCCAATGTTTAAATCTGACGAGTGGATATTGAAGTCAGGGTTAATCGATGGATTAAAATACAAAGATGAAGTCATAAGTGAATTAAAAGAACTGACCGATACTGATGAATCGGATGATCTGGAAGCCATTAAAAGTGCAAAATATGCAAAGGTATATGTATCGGGTGGTAAAGGATTTATCAAAGATAAAATTGCGGTTATCTATGCCGAAGGTGATATCGATGGTACATCCGCAGATGGAATAAAGTCAGATAAAATGTCAAAGGCTATTCGTGAGGCTCGTCGTGATAGCTCTGTAAAAGCAATCGTTTTCCGTGTTAATTCTCCTGGTGGTTCAGCGCTTGGCTCAGAAATTATCTGGCGTGAGGTGAAGCTGGCGCAGGAGGCTAAACCTGTTATTGTATCGATGGGTGACTACGCAGCTTCAGGAGGTTATTATATTTCCTGTGCTGCTGATCAAATCTTAGCAAATCCAACCACTTTAACAGGCTCTATTGGGATTTTTGGGATGATTCCGAATGCCAAAGGATTAGCTGATTGGGCAGGTGTTAGTTTCGACGGCGTGAAAACCAACAAATTCGCGGATATGCCAAGTTTGGTTCGTCCATTCAGAAAAGACGAGAAAGACCTACTTCAGGCCTATATTGTTCAAGGATATAATACATTTATCGGTCGATGTGCAGACGGTCGTGATACAACGCCTGAAAAAATCGATGAAATTGGTCAGGGGCGCGTCTGGAGTGGTTTAAATGCTATAGATATTGACCTAGTCGATAAAATTGGTGGTTTGAATATGGCCATTAGTTTAGCTAAGGAAGCAGCTGAAATCGAAGATTACCGAATTGTTGAACTGCCGGAAGTTGAAGATCCGATTGAACAGTTTATGAAAGAATTGACTGGCGAAGCACGTATGTTCGTTGGAAAATCTTTAATGGGAGAGGAGTATAAGTATTTTAAGACTCTGGAAAACCTAAAGCAAGGTTATCAAATCCAGGCTCGCATTCCATACAATATTGATATAAATTAATAATGGTTGAAATAAAAGCAGGTTGTCCATAATTGGATAGCCTGTTTTGTGTTTGAAAACTAATAATGCAACTAAGAAAAATTCTATATCCTTTTAGCCTAATATATGCCATTGTTGTGATCATCAGGAATTGGTGTTTTGATAAAGGTATTCTTAAGTCTACCACTTATGGTATTCCGGTTATTTCTGTTGGAAATATTACGGTTGGAGGTACTGGTAAAACGCCATTGTCAGAATATATCATTCGATTGCTCATTGGCAATTATCAATTGGCATTGCTTAGTCGCGGATATAAACGTAAAACGAAAGGAACTTTGCTGGCTAACAAAAGCAGCTCGGCTGAAACCATCGGAGATGAACCTTTTCAGATTAAACAAAAATTTGAGAAACTAAGAGTTGCAGTGGCTGAGAAGCGGGTAGAGGGTATGGATTTACTACTCAGGAATACCAATACTCAGGTGGTGTTGATGGATGATGCTTATCAACATCGCTATGTCACACCAGGTTTGTCAATTCTCGTTATTGATTATAACAGGCCATTGTGGAAGGATTGTGTATTTCCGGCAGGTAATCTGCGTGAAACAAAAAACGGTCAAAAGCGGGCTGATATAATAATTGTTAACAAGTGTCCGGCCTCAATGCGATTGGAGGATCGTGACAAATGGCTTTCAAAATTGAAGGCACGAGGTGATCAAGAGGTTTATTTTACAACCGTAAAATACGATGAACCAGTTGCGGTAAAACATGAAGCAAATAAGTTATTCCCGGCGAAATTACCAGTTGTTGCTTTGGCGGGAATTGCTCAACCGAAAGGTTTCTTTGAGCATGTTGCAAAAAAGTGTGAATTGGTGAAAACGATGACTTATCCGGATCATCATCATTTTTCGGATGGTGACTTAATGGAGATCGAGCACCAATTATCTCAGAATAAAGTAAAGGCGTTGATAACAACAGAGAAAGATGCTGTTCGATTTGCAAAGATGCCTGAGGAAATAAAAACCATGAGCTGGTATATTCCAATAAAGCTCATTGTGCTTTTTGATGAAGAAGAACGATTAGAAAATACAATACTAAACTATGTTAGAGAGAATCAAAACAACGGCTGATTATTTATCAAACCAAACCGAACTTAAGCCGTTAGTGGGTATTATTTTGGGTACGGGCTTAGGTGGTCTTGTCAGCGAGATCGATATAAAACAATCCATCTCGTATGAAGAGATACCTGACTTTCCGGTTTCGACTGTTGAAGGTCATAGCGGGCGATTAATATTTGGCACCATCAATAATATCCCTGTCCTGGCTATGCAGGGACGGTTTCATTATTACGAAGGTTATTCCATGCAGGAAGTAACATTTCCGGTACGTGTAATGAAGCAAATGGGCATTGAGACGTTAATTGTGTCAAATGCAAGTGGAGGATTAAACCCGGACTATGTTGTTGGTGACATTATGGTGATTAATGACCATATCAATATGTTCGGAGATAATCCTTTGATAGGGAAGAATATGAACGAGCTGGGGCCTCGCTTTCCGGATATGAGTGAACCCTACAATAATGCCTTAATTGCAAAAGCAATGGAGATTGGAAGAGAGAATGATATCGATCTCAAACAAGGAGTATATGTTGGTACAACCGGACCTACCTTCGAAACCCCTGCGGAATATAAAATGTTTAGGGTTTTAGGAGCTGATGCAGTGGGTATGTCTACCGTGCCTGAGGTTATTGTAGCGCGACATATGGATATGAACTGCTTTGGCATATCAATCATTACCGATTCAGGTGTGCCTGGTCAGATAGTGGAAGTTTCGCATGAAGAAGTGCAGGAAGTTGCTGCCACAGCTGAACCAAAAATGACAAAGGTAATTAAGGAGTTGGTTAGTCGAATTTAACACACTTCTTTACTCATAGGATGGATATTACACGCATATAATATTCATCCTATGAGTAATAAAAGCGGCAATTAGTGTCTTAATAGTGATTTTTTAGTCTCTAAATTTTACAACATTCTCCAAGGCTTCTTCTATACTGTACATTTCAATATCAAACGCTTGCTTAAGCTTTTCTGATGAATAGTTTGATTTATTTTGGGAAGTTCTGGCGGTTTCTTTGGTCATCTTTGGCTCTTTGCCCCAAAGCATATATTTAAGTCGTTCGAACCGCCAGGCAAGACCGGTTAAAATACGTCCGGCAATAATGTGCGGTTCCTTAACGGAAAAAACTTTAGCGGCTTTCGACATTAGGTCTTTGTAGGCCAGGTTATCGCCATTAACGATAAAGCGTTCATTTACAACCTCAGACTGACACAGGTCAATCATGGCATCAACAACGTTTCGAACGTCTACAAAGCCAGTGCCTCCTTTTGTATAGAAGGTCATGTTTTTACTTAAAGAGCTAATTAATTGTCCCGAAGAGCGATCGGCAGGACATGGACCTATTATGACAGAAGGATTTACCACAACCGCTTTAAGGCCCTCTTTCGTACCTCGCCAAACTTCCATCTCGGCACGAAATTTACTTTGCGAATAAACGGAGTGATTGTCATCATTTTGCCAGAATGAGCTTTCATCTATTGGAGTGCCATTTTGTGATTTGCCCAAGGTAGCAATTGAACTGACAAAGCAGAATCGCTTCACATTATGCTCTATTGATGCATTGACCAAATGAGCCGTTCCTTCTGCGTTGGAGTTAAACATCGTGCTTCTGTCACTGGGTTTAAAAGACACCATGGCCGCACAATGATAAACCACCTCAATGTTTTTAAGCGCATCGGTAAGCGAAAAGTAATCCATCAGATCGCCTTCCATCCATTCGATTTGCTCAAAACCATCAACCTTGTAATGTTTAAATATTTGTTTTACGAAAGTGAGATCGCTTTCAGCACGACATAGTGCCCGAACGCTTTCGCCACGCTCAATAAGTTTGCAAAGTAAATGAGATCCAACAAGCCCGGTTCCTCCTGTAACTAATATCATAAGTGGCTTTTACCAGTTGAACTTAATGGTTTGTTTAAGGTCTGGATGAACACTTAATGGCACTGGGCTTATACCGGCTACACTTTCAATTAAAGCTTTATCTTCTTTGGAGTAATTATTCTTCGGAAAATTAAATTCGATGATGACTTCTGCTACACGTCGTGGATTCTCTGCCATTATTTTAGTTATATCCAGTTCAGTTCCTGTAATATCAATATTATTATCCATGGCTTTGATACCCATAATCGTCATAATGCAATTGCCCAATGCGGTTGCCAGCATATCGGTTGGGGAAAATGACTGGCCTTTACCCCTGTTGTCGCAAGGTGCATCAGTAATTATTTTTGCGCCCGATTGAAGATGGGTGTTTTCAGTGCGTAGTTCGCCCAGGTATTTTGTTTTTACAGTTGTCATGTGCCTTAAATTTTGAAAAGGTAATCCATTTGTAATGAATCCGAAAAATACGAATAATATCTGTATTTTAGCGGTTCAGATAATTAGATAGTTTCTAACCAAAAGAGCTTTAAAAATGTTTTCAGGTATCGTTGAAGAAGCCGCCGTTGTAGTAGGCTTAGAGCAAGATAAAGGAAATCTTCATGTAACTATGGAGTGTTCATTTACCGATGAATTAAAGATTGATCAGAGTGTTGCGCATAATGGAGTTTGCCTGACTGTTGTTAAAAAAGAAGGCAAAACTTACACAGTAACCGCTATCAAAGAAACTTTGGAAAAGTCAAATCTTGGGGTTTTAAAGATTGGTGATAAAGTAAACCTTGAGCGTAGCATGGTAATGAATGGCCGTTTGGACGGACACATTGTTCAAGGTCATGTTGATCAGACTGCCAAGTGTGTTGAGGTGAAGGAAGCTGACGGAAGTTGGTACTATACTTTCCAATACGTGATTGATAAGGAGAAAGCAGCTGAAGGGTATATGACGGTTGAAAAAGGTTCTGTGACTGTTAATGGTGTGAGCTTAACGGTTGTGAATAGTAAGGATGATCAGTTTTCTGTAGCGATTATCCCTTACACACATGATTTTACGAACTTCCACCAGATTGAAGTAGGATCAATCATCAATATCGAATTCGATATACTAGGGAAGTACATTAGCCGTATTATGGCAATTCAGAATAAGTAAGCCTGAGTGGCTTTAAGAAATTAAAGGATCGCATCTTGATTGGCATTGTTGTTAATAAGATGCGATTTTTATTACTTTGAGTATCTTCTTTTAAACATTCTCAGTAATTCGCTTCGATGTATTCCAGTATCTTCTGGATGTTGAGATCACTATATTCATTATTAAAATCTATACAGGCTTAAATGAATTTACTACAGCTTATCGCTAAAATTATTGATTACTATACAAGATTTGGTTACAGAGGTTTATTATTTCTATTGAAGAGATCTATTAAGAGAAACTCTATTGTAGCATTCTTACATCCTGAGTTTAATTCAATACCTATTTATTTGCGAAACAATACAATGGATGTTACAATGTTTCAACAGGTGTTTTTTAATCAAGAGTATCAAATGACTTTCAAATTTGAACCAAAGGTGATTCTTGATTGTGGGGCAAACATTGGCTTGGCAACTGTTTATTTAAAAAATAGATTCCCGGAAGCAACAATAATATCAATTGAACCGGAGCAAAGTAACTTTGAACTATTGGTGAAAAATACTAAGGATTATAGTGATGTCTTCTGTTTAAAAAATGGCATTTGGAATGAATCTTCAAATTTAATCATTAAGGATGAAGGTTTGGGTAATTGTGGTTTTATGGTTGAAGAGACAAATAAATATCACAAAGACTCTATTGAGGCTATTACTATTGTTGATATCATGAAGAGATACGATATTGATAGCATTGATATTCTTAAAATAGATATAGAAGGATCAGAAAAAGAGTTGTTTGAAAGTGGTTATGAGGAATGGCTGCCAAAAGTAAAGGTTATAATAATCGAGTTGCATGATTGGCTTCGGAATGGTACATCAAAGTCATTTTTTAAAGCGTTATCGAATTACAATTTCTCAATATCTATTGAAGGAGAAAATGTATACGTATTTATGAACTTGTAGAGCTTATACTATACTGTTTTAAATACGACTACTTATTTATTAATGAAAGGAAAAGAATCGCACTTTTCTTCAAGTGCAATCCTTTTTGTTTTAATGCTTTATAATTGAGCAACGACTTGCTTAAAGATCTTAATCAAACCCTTTTCGGCTTCGGCGGCTACATCCAGAATTTCTTGCAAGCTAACAGGATGCAAATTATCAGGGTCGCACTCATCCGTTAATACCGAGATAGCGGCGCAAGGCAGGTTCATATGATTCGCCACGATCACTTCTGGTACGGTTGACATCCCCACGGCATCACCACCAATGATTTTGATGTATCGATATTCAGCGCGTGTCTCTAAGTTTGGACCAGGCACCGAGGCATAAACACCTTCGTGTAATTCAACTTTTTCTGCTTCTGCTATTGTCTTAATCAATTGATTAATCTTCTGACAATAAGGTTGACTCATGTCCGGAAAGCGTGGTCCCATCTTATCCAGGTTCTTTCCTGTAAGAGGATTTTCAGGCAACAGGTTAAGATGGTCATCAATCAGCATTAATGAACCTTTCTTATAATCGAGGTTAACTGCACCAGCCGCATTTGAAATCAATAAATTTTTAATGCCAAGTTGTTTCATTACCCGCACAGGCAAAGTGATTTGCTGCATGCTATAGCCTTCGTAGTAATGGAAGCGACCCTGCATGGCAAGCACTTTCTTTCCTTCGAGCTGACCATAAATAAGTTTGCCTTTGTGCGACTCAACTGTTGATACCGGAAAGTTGGGGATGTCTGCGTAATCAATTTCATTTATGATATCGATGGCATTAACAAGACCTCCCAACCCTGTTCCGAGGATGATGCCTATTTCAGGATTTTCAACTCCTTTTGATTGAATGAATGCGCTTGTTTCCTGTATCTGTTCGTAAGTGATTTGCATGGTATATTTTGAATTTATTTTAATAATTAATTATGGGGGTAATATAGCGATCTATTAATTCTTGTCTGTATCCTTCGGGTAAATTATTAATGCTTTTTAAATAATTTTCAATAGCTATTTTCCAGGCCTCTGGTCCATTTCGACTGATTGTAAAGTGATCAAAAGCATCGTAGCCAATGTCTTTGACCTCAGGTCCAAACCAATTGTACAATTGATGATAGGAAGTAGCTGGGAGAAGTGTAATGTTAATTTCATCGTACCAGCGATCCAATTCATCCATCTCAATGCGTTGGTGGTCTTCTGGAATATCACTAAAGGTCTTTGCTATTTGGTCCCACTTAAGTTCATTTTGATCCGGATTTTTGAACATCAGTTCAATCATTTTATCAATATGCTGTGCAGGTGAAATTTTAAGTAATTGAATTAATAGCGGCCAGGTATAAATAGAAAAGTCTGTCCAGACTATACTGTTTCTTGTTTCGGGTTGTTGTCCGTTTTTGAATGGGTAGTTTTTAGGAAGAAATAGTTTATTAATAAGGTTGATAGAATTATTTTCTAACATCCGTTTCTCCTCTATTAACAAGTGACCTGATTTGCGTTTGATGATTTCAGCAATTTCTATCTGTTGCTTTACTCTGCTTATAGTGGGAAGAGATGTGGCTTTGTCAGGTAACAATATATAGTACTTAATATTACCGATCACGTGGAAGAGTTTTTGATTGTAATAAAAAACAAAATTATTAGTTTTATAGAATGTAAATCTATACCAAATGAAAAATATTAAAATCTACCCATTAATTCTCTTTCTATTTATAGCCGTATTTTCATCATGTGAGGATGATTCTCCTTCAGCTGATACGAAACGTAACAAATGGATCTATGAAACGATGGATGAAGTTTACTTCTGGGAAGATAAAATTAGTGTTGCTAATGGTAACTCACGCGAAAATTCATTTGATTTTTTTGATAAGCTGATTTATCAAAAAGCAGTTATTGATCGTTGGTCTTTTATCACAGATGACCATGCTGCTTTAGAGGATTTATTGGCGGGTATTTATAAATCAACAGGGTATAATATACGTCCATATTACCGTGATCAAGATAATTCAAATGATGTAGTCTGCATTGTGGAATACGTTGAGCAGGGATCGCCTGCGGATTTAGCTGGATTAAAACGCGGTGATGTATTTCATAAAATTAATGGGCAAGTATTAAATGACAAGAATATCTTTGATTTAGTTTACCTTGAAAAGCAGGAGTTAACACTTGGTGTCATTAATCAAGATCGTACAGTTTCTGAGTTGTCAACTAAATTGGATGTTACAGCGATAGAGCTGCAAACCAATCCGATCTTAAAAACCAATGTGGTTGAATATGAAGGTAAGAAAATAGCTTACCTGGCATTCACTTCATTTATTGCAAAGTATGATAATGAATTAAAAGGTGTTTTTGAAAATTTTGAAAGTCAGGGTGTTGATGAATTGGTATTGGACCTGCGGTATAATAGCGGAGGTTCGGTTAATACAGCTATATTACTTTGTAGTATGATTGCTCCGGCTTCGCAAATTGGGGATGTTTTGTTGAAAGGAAGATATAATGAAGCAATAACAGATGCTGTTATTGAAAAATATGGTGAAGAGTTCCTTATTGACCGACTGATTGAAAATGAGTTTAATCTTGATTTATCACAGCTTGTCGTGTTGACGACGCACAAGACAGCTTCGGCCAGTGAAATGATAATTTACGGATTAAAACCACATATGGATGTGATACAGATCGGGGAGCAGACACATGGTAAATACTATGCTTCAAATACTTTTACAGATAAGCAAATATATAATTGGGCCATTCAGCCTATTATCTTTCGCACTGAGAATAAAGATAACTCCATTAATTATAACGAAGGATTAAATCCGGATATTCCAGTTAAGGACTTAGTGTTAGTGTTTAATCAACAGCCTGTTTATGAATTAGGTAATCCTAACGAAGAGTTCTTTGCATTGGCAATTGAGAAGCTAACTGGCAATATTCCTCATGGAGCCAGCTTGAAATCGTCCTTCATTTCTGCAGAGCCAGTGCATATCGGAACAAGGTTAGGACATCCGTTAAAGTACGATATGCAATACGATGTAAAGAATAGTCAGTAGTGTTAAGGCTGCAAGCAGCGTAGCCTTAACTGTTATTATCCCTTACTTTTTTAAAGAGTTTCGAAGCAAAAATAAAATCCTCAAGTTCTTTGTTTTGAACATGAAAAATATCGTCTTTGGTGCCTTCCCAGAGCTTGTTGCCTTGGTATATAAAGATGATGCTTTCACCAATGCCCATTACAGAGTTCATATCGTGGGTGTTGATAATGGTCGTCATGCCAAACTCCTTCGTGATTTCATGAATCAACTCATCAATAACGATGGCAGTTCGTGGGTCAAGGCCTGAGTTAGGCTCATCGCAAAACAGATATTTAGGATTCAGTGATATGGCACGCGCAATGGCTACACGCTTTTGCATACCACCACTAATCTCTGAAGGAAATTTGTTATTGGCATTCTCAAGATTCACCCTGTTGATACAAAAGTTGGCACGTTCGCGCTTTTTTTCATCACTCCAATCGGTGAACATGTCAAGCGGGAAACGTACATTCTCCTCAACTGTCATAGAATCAAATAGGGCCGAGCCTTGAAACAGCATCCCGATATCTTGACGAAGTCGCTTCTTTTGAGTATTGTCTAAATCCAGGAAGCTTTGTCCGTCGTACCGAATATCGCCAGAGCTTATTTCGTGCAACCCAACCAGCGATTTGAGCAAAACCGTTTTCCCCGAACCACTTTGTCCAATGATGAGATTGGTTTTTCCTTGTTCAAACACCGTGCTTATGCCTTTAAGTATTTCTTTGTCGCCAAACGATTTGCGAATATTAATTGCTTCAATCATGCTAGCAGTAATTGGGTTAAAATAAGGTTGAATAAAAGAATCTGGATGCTACTGGCGACCACAGCTTTAGTACTGGCGCGGCCAACCTCCAATGCACCACCCTGAACATGGTAGCCCCAATAGGCCGATATAGTTGAAATAAGGAAAGCAAAAACAACGGATTTGATGAGCGCATAAGCAACGTAAAATGGAATAAAAGCATATTGAATTCCATAAATATACTCAGGGGCTGGTACTTCACCTGTTAAAGAGCCGGCTAAAAATCCACCAGTGATTCCAACACCCATGCTAATAATTACCAAAAAAGGAATGATACAAACAAATGCTACAACTTTTGGTAAAACCAGGTAACCGGCCGGGTTTACGCCCATGATTTCAAGCGCATCAATCTGTTCCGTTACCCGCATGGTGCCAATCTCAGATGCAATATTGGAACCTACCTTACCGGCGAGAATCAAACCTACAATTGTTGAAGAAAACTCGAGCAATATGGAATCACGGGCAGCCAGACCAACCGTGTATTTTGGGATAATTGGCATGTCGATATTATACGCTGTCTGTAAAGTAATAACAGCGCCCATAAACACTGATATTATCATGACAATGCCCAAAGAGTCGATACCGAGTTTGTCTATTTCACGGACTATCTGCCTGAAGAAAATAGAGTGTTTCTCGGGCTTCTTAAAAACATTTTTTAGAAAGATAGTATATTGGCCAAGATGGAAAAGTATTCTCATTGCATTAAGAAAAATAGTTGTATTTTAGAGAAGTAAAAGTAATAATAATCCCCAATTATTTGAAGTGTTAATTAGTAAGCTGTATTCCAATTATGGTAAAGATGAGCAGAAACTATGGATGTTTTAAATAATTCGAAATAATTTTACAGTATAGTAAGATATAGTAAAACAATGAATAGTAATACACATTGTGTTATAATGGCAGGTGGTGTAGGAAGTCGTTTCTGGCCATTAAGTACCACCAGAACTCCCAAGCAATTTCTTGATATACTAGGAACCGGTAAATCTTTACTGCAGCAGACTTACGAGCGTTTTAAACCCATTTGTCCACTGGAGAATATACTGGTTGTTACAAATGCCAATTATAAAGAACTGGTGCTTGAACAGTGTCCGGGTCTGAAGCCAGAGCAGGTTCTGGCCGAGCCAATGCGCCGAAATACTGCTCCATGCATTGCATATGCCAATACTATTATAAAAAAGAAAGATCCAAAAGCTAACATTGTCGTTACGCCTGCTGATCATTTGATCATCAACGAAGAGCAGTTCAGAACCAATATACTGAATGGTCTGGATTTCGTAAAAGAGTCCGATACTTTATTAACA
>DIYS01000065.1 GCA_002429115.1 Saccharicrinis sp. UBA6048
TCAATTTCACCGTTTTTTCCACAACATTAAGCAGCTTATCTTTCTTTGATTGATAGTAATCTGTCACTTCAGCTAAAGACTCCGCAGAAATACGTTTTCCTTTGTATCGATTCTCCAGCAATTCACGTCCCATATATACCTTCATATAGCAGGCATCAGCAAACTCTGACATATCAAAATCAAAGGGCACGGCAATAGGAGGTGAGTGTCTTTCTTTTTGCAGTAATGCCACATTATGCAACTTTGGCACTGACCAGTCGGTGTTACCAATCATGTAATTGAACAAGGCCAAATGAATCACATTTCTCTCAAGCAATTGCTCCTGCTTAATATTCGCCATTTCCACTTCTTCATAGCCCATGCGCTTTGCCATTTGCTCAACAGACTCAATAAAAAAAGCATACTTATTAATTGCCTCTCCAGTGGCTACATCCACATATGTAATATTGACCAATCGCACACGCAAGCTATTTTCGCTGACGGCATTGTACATCTTATAAACCAGAAATTCGCGCAGCATCGTCTGTTGCATATCTTCACTGGCATCCCTGCAATGTGTCACCAGTTTCAACTTCTTTTGCCCTTCAAAAACGGTATTTAGTACATCATTGGTTTTAAACTTAAATCGAAGCGGTGGGAAGTCGCAATTCTCACTTTTAAGTCGAAAATTGCCTCTGGTTTTTATTTTAAGAGGAATATCATTCAATGCACCATTATCATTCCATACAAGTTTTGCAGGATGATATTCATTTTGTGTTCGGTCGCGGTCAGCTCTTATGGAACTAAAATCAGCTTCTACAGAAATATTTATTAACTCGGTTGATTCAAAAAATTGGACGGCACTTTGTTTAAGGCGTTTTTTAGCGGCCGGATCAATGTCAATATTGGAAGCTGTCAGGTGGCTTACCATCAAAAGAAGCCCTATGGATAGAATTAGTTTCATTGTAGCAAATTGATTAAACCACCATTGCTATTTGATTGCTCTCTTCAGCTAAAAGCTGTTCTACCTTTCTCAAGCGTGGCTTGAAACGGTTATACTTGACATTGTTATTCAGAGCGATTGTTCCCAAGCAATATTTGCTAATAGATAAAGGTAAAACTCCTTTTTCTTTTAATGTTCTTGCAAATGAAGAGTATATTCCTTCCTTATCCCGTTTAATCTCAACAATCGCACAATTACCAAGTCGATAGGTATCGTCCGAAACATTTATGAAATTGATATCCAAATCAATTGTAATGCGCTCACAGGCCGTTTTATTAATTAAGGTGATTCTGTTGAATTTTGTACTTAACTTTGGCTCAAGATGATTTGCAAGGTAAGGTGTGTAATCATGAACGATGCGTTCCAAGCCTTTAGCGATAGGATAAGTGAAATCATTCACTCGCAGTCTTTCTTTATTAGTTCTATTATTGATCTTTTCTTTCACCTCAATAAACTTATCACCCGTTTCGGCATACTTTCTATACCTTACTTTGTAACGATGATTTTTACCATTGTGGTGTTCCTTATACATATCCAGATTGTCGGTATCAAAGTAAATTGTTTCGTACGATAAACTCACTTTATTATTTACTGCAACAACCTTATATTCGTCACTATGCTTTGCCAAAACGCTCATTAAAACAGCTGGTGACATGATAAACTTAGTGTCAACACGATTCAACAATTTTGTACATTTCATCTCGTCCAATGAAATCGTATCAAAAAAGTTAACCAACTGTAGTAAATCTTTCATCATTGTAAACTTTAAAAGTTTCACAAACTAATAAGGATTTGTAATTTTTCGCTGCAAATGACTCGTTTTTAAAACTGATGATAAATGACATTGATCACACTTAATAGATCCTTTGAAAATTTAATACCAATTTAATATTGTAAGAGATAAAAATAATTCTTTCGCCTTGATATACCGTTGATTAGATGAGGTTTCATCTTTTCTGAAACATCTCTAATAAATGTTAATTTTCATCAAAACCTATCGAATAGCACAATGTCAAGAAGCAATTTTATAAAACTAATCGTCATTAGTTACTTCGATTGGTGGTAAGTCAACATCCAGACCAAAAGCCATACTTCCTTATAATCGTGTTACTTACATTTTTCCGGGAGATTTAAAAGCGTTCATTATCGAACAACAAAAAGCATAAATACGAACAGTTTGTCCGAAATGATTTTTTTTCGCCTAAACTCTAAACCTTATTGAATATTTACCGTAAGATTTATGCGAAAACGCCCAAAAAAAATAATTCTAACAATGGCACTATTCTTATCCAACAAATACCCAGATACAGCAAAATACGAAGCTGATACACAAAAAAACATTGATGATTATAAGCGCTTTAATGAGTACGCTGAATCGGATGAGTTAAAACGTATTACAGAGCTGGAACTGCTTGTGAATTCCAATGAATTTAAAGCAAAAGTTGAAAAGCTTAAAAATGAAAAATTTAAGCACACAGCTGAGTATCGACAATTATCGAAATACATTACACTAAAGAAGTCCAGTGAATTTAAGAAGTATTTTAAATACCTGGCTTCAGGCATGCCCGAGCGTGTTAGTGCCATTGAAAACTCTGACAAAAGGAAGGAGCTGACCGAACTTAGTGAGTTTATCCGGAGTAGTGAATTTATTGCTGCCAAAAAGGAAAAGGGCTATAAAAAGTCGGAAAGTCGTCAGAAGTATAAAAAACAAAGAGCCTTAAAAAAGGATGCTGACATACGCTTGTTTAATAAGCAAATTAACTCATCGAACTATAAGAATTACCTTAATATTCATGATTCAGAGCGGTTGAAAACCTATCGCGAATTGGAGCATGAAGTGACCACCGAGAAGTTTCTTGAGTTTAAACGCTGGATGGAGGATAAAAAGAAATTTCAGAAATCAGAAGAATTCAGTTTAATACAGGAATATAATAAACTATTAAAATCACCTGATTACACCTGGTACTTAAAAACACAGAAGCATAACTCTTTCCAATCCATTGATAAGTGGACGCTAAGTTTTGAAGATGAGTTTTCATCGAAGAAACTTAACCATGAAAAATGGCTGACTGGTTATTATTGGGGTAAAGCGCTTCTGGACAAAACGTACGTTCTTGAAAATGAACAACAGTTTTTTAAAGAAAGCAACATACACATTGGAGGTAGTGGTGTACAATTAACCACTAAGCAAGAAGCTACGGATGGTATTGTTTGGGACATGCAAAGAGGGTTTATGCCTAAAAAGTTTGACTACTCATCGGCATTAATCAGTACCGGGCAAAGTCATCGCCAGCTTTATGGAAAAATAGAAGCTAAAGTAAAAATAGATTATAGCAAACCGGTAACACATGCATTTTGGATGGTTGGTGAAAAAATGGCACCACAAATTGATATTTTCCGATTTGAAGGTAAAAATGCTAAATCGTTCAATGCAGGGATTCAACTGATGAATGGCAAAGGACCTGAAAAGATTGCAAAACCTGTTAAAGGTGGTAAGTTTGACGCTGATTACTACGTTTACTCACTTGAATGGACCAAAGACAAATTGGAATGGTTTATCAATGGAGTTAAAGTGAATGAGCAAACGAAAAACATCCCGCAGGATCCAATGTATCTAGTATTCAGCTCACATATTTTAAAAGAAGATGTAGCTCTTAACCACCCTGCCAATATGAATATTGAATGGGTGCGATGCTACCAACACAACAACTAAATTAGGGTTTGAGTGATTTTAATAACATGTAAATAATAGTGTTGATTTACATTGTTTTGTCCTCCAGCCGGACTGGCTTTTCATTTTTGGCTTGACCCAAAAACGAAACAAAAAAGTCAAGGCTACCTAAAAAAATCAATTGATCTATTTATTGTTACAAAGTTCGGCCGGGTGATCTTCGAACAAGTTCTCAGCTTCCCGGTCTCTCTAAGTAACAACCTCTAGATCTATCTCTTTTTTAGGAGGCCAAGAGTATAATTGAATAGAAATTATCCACTAATATTTATAGCCTTAACCCGTATTATTCATCT
>DIYS01000255.1 GCA_002429115.1 Saccharicrinis sp. UBA6048
GCAGTGAATTTTTCGGGTTAATAAAGGTAGTATTCATTTCCCGATCGTCTAAAATTGATTCCCCAATAATGCGCTATTGAGTATTTATATACTCATAAATGCATAAATTAATACAATTACTGCTTGCTATTTGTTTCCCCAATAACCTGCGAGTTAATTATTTCATACGTACTTATTTGATAAAGGTTTAATGGCTACTTCTTCTATAAAACCAAGCGATAACGACATTAGAATATGAGCATCAATACATTATTGAAGTTTCTGATCAAAAAGATTTTATGACGAATAAACCTATATTGAAGATAAACAAGTATATACTTGTGACTAAATTTCCATTCTTTCGGCCAAATGTGCCTATTAACCCGGGTTCGATATAAAGGATTTTCATCCCCAAAAAAGCCCTGACATTCGAAGTGAATACCAGAGCTTTGAAGCTTTATTTCGAGTCGATGACTAATCTACTTTACTACTATTTTTTGCTCGAAGACCTTACTATCGTCTGAAACTTTTACAATGTAAACTCCTCCTTTACTATTTAATTTTGTAGTATACTCATCTCCATAAAGGGATTCAGATAACATAATCTGCCCAGACATATTATAAACCTGTATGTTTTTACTTGAAGATTTCCAGTCACATATAACCTTAAGTGTGTTTTGATTCTGAATAAATACCTTGACCAACTGATCCTCACTATCATCACTCAACTCTTCATCTAGCCCTGTAGCAACATCTGTCTTCGAAAAATGCAATTCAAATCGGTTATCAAAGGTACCAACGTCAGATGAAAATTGATACCTGGTAGAATTATCAATTACAGTTTTGACATCTAATAACTTGTCTTCCAACTCAATTTGATACTCTTCAGTTAGGCGATCCAATCCTTCAATATAGAATTCATGATCTCCCTCCTGAGCTTTCATCCCTAAAACAATAGAGTGTCCATCTATTTCTTCTGGCAATACATTTATCACTGAATTGACTTCATCCACAATCGAGTAGATGTAAGAGATTTTATTATCGGATTGTATTCGCTGTTCCGAATCATATCTATTATACTCATACGAACCATCCATCCGCAAGGCTATCACTGCCTCATCAGTCAATTGACCGTTATGCAGCTTTAGACGAATTAAATTTGATGATGGGTCAGAAGTTACTGACTTCAATGACACTTTTGCCGGATCATGAAATCTATTTGAGGCACGCATATAAACATCACCTGCTGTGGCCGTTTTCACATAAAAGGCCTGCAAAGGAGCAATGATGCCATCAAATGTTTCTGGCGAGCCAATACCTGTCAGTGTATTGAAGGTATCAAATGTTTTATCGTCGTTGCTTGTTGACATTGTTACATACACAGAACCTTCGGTATGCTCAAAGTCAGCCCCGGCACCTGTTTGTTTTGGCAACTGATAATACGAAGGATATGGATTAGCGATGACCTGCCATTCACTTAGTAATGTCTTATTATATACAGCATTATTATTTACACTACCAGTATGAGTTACATTAGCTCCTGAATTTTTCACCTTAAAAATATACCCTCTAAGCGGTCCTTCAGTAGTAAAATCATAGGCCGTTTTTGAGATCTTAACCATATTGTCTGATTCCTGATAATCAAATATTGCATAGTCGTTACCTGGAAGAAGGGCATCATAACTTGACATTAAGGGGTTTGAAATAGCGTGCCCTATAAACCACCATCTTTGATTATCGTAGGTCCATTCAACCGTGACATTGCCGTTGACATTTCCATTACTGATATAGGATGCCGGACTCACATTAGTATTCTGAATAATAAATCCATCGGCTGTATTTACATCACCATTGGTTGTCAACTGGCCTCCTGCTGCCAGCGTAAGTGTACCACCACTTGTTATATCGAAAGCATAAATTTCAACAGCGGTTGAATTATCAATTACAGCCGCTCCTGCCGCGGGTATTGTAATTGTCGATCCGGCATCCGGCAATACATCGTTATACCAGTTACCGGCATCAAACCAGTCGTTACTAACACCTCCCTGCCATGTATAAAGATTGACAAATGACCAGCGTAACAATCCTGATGATGGTGATGGTGTTGCTTCATCATCTTCCTCAAACAGGTAATTGCCCAATACTCCTGAAGCATCTTCAAAATCAAATATTGTAGTTCCAGATGTGCGCGTAACATTGTAAGTGGGACCGGCGTTAAATACCAGGTTTCTCACTGTCTCAGTCGCACCCATTTCATTTAAAAGTGTCAGGTAAGTACCACCAGCTGCTCCGTTTGAAAAGATTCCATCGGATAAGTTATTGGTCGCATCAATAGTTGCGCCCGCATGCATGTATAAACCATCAGCATCAAGGTAGTCCACCTGATAGTACTGTGCTTTAATGGATCCTCCTGATAAAACATCGAATGAATACCTACCAGTCGAAGAACTTTTTAAAGTAGCCCTGTTAGAGGTATCTGTTCCCAACAGCTCAATTTCTCCGCCTGAATTAACAGTTAAGCTCGCATTATTTGCCATATCTAAAGTGGCCCCATCATTAACCTGCAGTGTTCCAGTAATATTTATTTCATCTGTACCACTACCATCTCCAATCATAAAAGTGTTTGTCCCTGCATTTACCGTACCGGCCAGTATATTGGTTACTTCATTGGTCGTTAAGTCTGAAGTCAAAGTATAGGTGACTCCAGACGCATTAATATCAAGGTTGTAAAATGCTGAGCTACCTGCATGAATCTGTCTCGGACCGCTGCTAGCTGAGAAAATTACCGTTCGTTGTTGTGCATTGAGGGTACCATTATTAAACCAATCTCCATTGACTGTCAGTGTGTAATCTGACGAAGACAAATCAAATGTTGATCCGGCATTTATTATGACATCATCATCTATGGTAGTTGTGCTGCCTAACTGATATTCTGCCATTCCGCCAATTGTAAGGCTATGGAAATTTGTTCCTTGATTGTTAATAATCTTAGCCTCTCCAACACCATCAAAAGTGACATTACCATTCAGGGATGCAACCCCTGTAGCACCGCGCGTCCAATTGCCTTCTACTGTAATATTATCGTTTGTTGAAATAGTTTGCAATGTACCATCAATTTGCACATCTCCATTAACATCTAAATCGATACCCAGTGCATCAGCTGTATTAATGGTAATTGTTGCCCCGTCATTAACAGTAAGGTCTCCTGTTTGCTGACCTGATACAGTCAGAATTGGCTGATCCGTAACATTGGCAATAATGACACTATTAACAGCCGTTGGAACAATTGGTCCACCTGAACTGGCTGTCCAGTTATTAGCGTTATTCCAGTCGGTACTCACCGATCCATTCCAGGTTAACTGAACAGGATCAACCCAGTCAACCAGATTACCCGGATCATTATCGAACGCTTCACCAGCGAATGCACCTGTTACATTAACAAATTCGATGCTTGATGTGCCTGCTGTTCGCGAAACATTATAAGTAGGCCCTGCTTCAAATGCTGCACTTTGAATGGAGGATAATCCTCCAACCGGTTCCAGATTGGTAAGCTGCAAGTATTCCTGACCAGTACCATTTGAGAATGTTGAATTGCCAAAATTATTGGTTGCATCTACGGTACCATCTGATATAGTAATACCTCCTGTAGCATAAAAAACAGCGTAAAGCGCATGAAACTCAGCAGAAGCATCACTCTGAATTATCTGGTATCCACCAGATCCCGATGTTGTAATGGTAGCCTGATTGCCTGCTGTGCCGACCACTTTCAGAATTCCATTATTTGTTAAGACTGCTGCATCCGCAAGTTGTAAGGTCGCATTGTCATTAATGTCTAAAGTTGCACTATTAGCAATGGTTATATTCCCCACAGGAGTTAGCGTTTGCGAATTTAGATTAAGTGTAGCTCCTAAAACCTCAATATTCCCTGTCACATTTATTTCTCCAGTCAAGCTTTTAATACCATTAGCGTCAACAATTAGATTACCCGTATAATTGATGTTTGATGCTATGTTCTGATCGGCTGTACCATCATAAGTTACATTTCCGGTTCCAATAGTAAAACTTCCACTTGAAGTATGGTTTATCGTTCCTCCTACATTCAAATTATTATTGAGAAAGTTAGTATTAACAGATCCACTGGTTGTTAAATCGTTTAAAACTACAATATGATCCCGAAAATACTTATTCCCATCGGTCGCCAAATTTAAGTTGTAATAGCTTCCTCCAATGGCATATTGTGCATTACCATCGCGGTCAAGGCTAACAGTATTTGGAAAGCTTGAAGCATCTAAAACACCGGTTAGCATCATATCCGTTTGACTGTTATAGAGTAGCAAGGCCTTATTAACAAACGTTGAAGTTCCATCGCTTCCATTTAACACACCCCACACATCCAATCCACCTGTATTCTCATTAGTTAGAGTAATCCC
Source organism: Saccharicrinis sp. UBA6048 (assembly GCA_002429115.1). Taxonomy (GTDB): domain Bacteria; phylum Bacteroidota; class Bacteroidia; order Bacteroidales; family Marinilabiliaceae; genus Carboxylicivirga. The sequence goes on from DIYS01000255.1 coordinate 4,410, forward strand.
GTTGTCAATGATTAAGTTATTGATAAATTCAATTGGAGAAGCACCACTGAAGGTAGCATCATTACTTACTGTAAATTCAGAAGTTATCTGGAATGAGCCATTATTAGCTATACCCCCTGAAAATGTATGTATGTTTTTATTTGAATAAAAAGACCCACCTGAATTTACTGTTAATAAACCCGTAAATGTATTACTTCCATCGATGTCGGTGTCCGTTATTGTTCCATCAACACTTGTTGCTCCGGTCACTGTCGTCACACTATTTTGCAGATCAAACGTTGCACCTGAGTTAACCAGTAAGTTTGTTGTAACATTTAATGATCCATTAGGGTTGCTATCCGCTATACTGCCATCCACCACCAAATTACCATTGACAGTAATGACTCCTTGTTCAAGGTCAATCGTTCCTCCTGTTAACACATTGAGATTGCCATTAACAACTAACGATTGCAGAACATCTGTATCCCTTATAGTACCATAAACATTAACATCGTTATCAACCGTTAAGGCCATACGCCTCAAATTTAAGAAAGCACCTGGCTCGATGCTTACACTATTTACATGAGCTGTAGAGTTTTCGTCCTTAGTTGATATGTTGTGAAAAATGGTTATATCCTCACTCCCATCAGTTGCAGGCAGTGAATTACCATTCCATGTTAAAGCATCGTCCCAATTACCATCTCTTACAGTGAACTTTCCGGATGGCAAACCATCAAAACAACCCGTTGCTTCACCCAAAGTCCAATAACCTTTCAAATTTACAGCATTTGATAATATTAGTTGATTTGAGCCATGATTATAAGAAACTCCTGTTTCATTTAATTGCCAATCGGTTCCATCAAAGCGACCAACCGTGTTAAGATTTGACTCGGTGATTGGAGGGGCAACATCACTATCGGTATAAGTAAAAGTGGCCGATACACTGGTAACTGATATGTTCGTTAAAGTAATGTTCCAATTGCGCGTCAGTGCATTATCACTTCCGGATACAAATGAAGAACGAGCGTCATACAATCTCACAAAAAGATTACCAGTCACGTCGTCAATAGAAGTTATTTCAAAAGGCGTATATTCACCTCCGGCACCAACCGGGTATTCTATTTGAATATCACCTGCATCATTTGAATCACGCCAAAGAAACCCGCCATCGGTAAAGTCAATCATTACAGATGAGCTATAGCCCACTGTAGTCGATAAATTCACGCTATCAAACAATCGTAAATAATAGTTATTCAGATTGAGTTTTGCATCCAATACTAAACTGCTACCCCTGATTTCGGTATTACGTCTCAGTGTTTTTACGCCATTTCCACTCAGGCGAAGGTTATTGTAAACATAATTCCACACTTCAATATCAATGGAACTGCTCAGATGTACCGTTGATGAACCACTTACAAATGAACCATTTTGAAAAACACCACCAATATTTAATTGAGCCGCTCCGGTGACGGTTACACGGTTTTGCTCAGCGTCATACATCATCAGGTTACCGGTACAATTAATTGTTCCATCATTAATTGTTATTTCATTGTCATGATTATCTGTATTTGTAATTTTTAATTCAATCGAATTACAATTAAGTGTACCGTCATTAATATTTAACCACTGATCACCAGTATCACTATCCGGATCACCCAAGGTAACAGCTCCTGTAACTGTTAAAGTACTGTTGCCAAAAGAAACCCTCGTATTCTGATCTGTTCCATCGGCAAAAGTAAAGCTGCTAATACTATTAACAGGCGAAACATCCAAAGTAACCCAGGCTCCATCTTCGATTAAAACGTCACCTGTTCCAACCGATTGTCCAGGATATTCGGTTGCTGCGCCCCAACCACTATTATAAACTTCCCAGTTGGCCACCTCAGTCCAGTTAAAAGTCCCTGAATTAGATGTTCTGTAATCACCATTGGATTGTGCGAATACTGTGGATAAACACAAGACTAGAAATACACAAAGAAGTGTATAAGATTTTAGGGCGATAGATTTGGTTGATGTATGTACCATATGCGAATCCAATAAAGTACCACATAGCTTAGGTAACTATGTGCTACAAAGGTTTAGTTTATACTGCTTAGTCAATCTTTCATCAATTGACTTTCAAAGCATTAATCTCAAACTATTTTTGCAAAAGTTCCAGTGCCTTTACTTGCTATTTGACGAATCACCATATTTTGTTGGTGAGTCTCACTTATTTAGCCATATTCTGATAATTTTTAACATTATGACGAATCTATAAATATTGACGGCGAGTATCTAATTATAGGTGATAAAAACTAAAATACTATGTATTAAAGCATCTTTATTTGTAGCCATTCAGCTGAAACACCAATACTTTTACGCTTTTATTTTCGTTATTTTGTTTGAGGGAATTTATCAAACTATACTGCGATGAAAAAAATACTAATTGTTGATGATGCTGCAGATAGCCGAATTATTATTAAGAGCATGCTTAAAAGCTACAACGTAGAGATTTGCGAAGCAATTGATGGTGTTGAAGGATGGAAAAAGATAATCTCTGAGCAGCCAGACCTTGTATTATTGGATTTACATATGCCTAACAAAGATGGATTTTCAATCCTTGAAGATCTGGAAGAAGAATGGCTGGGTATTCCGGTGGTGGTTGTTTCGGGCGATACAGACGAAGATACAATAGATACCTGTAATTACTATGGCGCCAAAGCCTTTCTTAAAAAACCAATTGTACTGGAAGAATTCAAAGAAGCAATAAAAGTGCTTCCTCTTTAAAAACAAAGCTCCGACATTCAATATGAATATCAGAGCTTTGCAACTATATTCTGAGTCGATTACTAATCTACTTTATTACTACTTTTTGTTCAAAGGTGTTAGTATCGTCTGAAATTTTAACAATATAAACGCCTGCCTTGCTATTTAATTTAGCGGCATACTCGTTTCCACTGAAGGATTCTGATAACACTACCTGTCCTGACATACTATATACCTGTATGTTTTTGCCTAATGATTTCCACTCACATTTAACCTTAAGGGTATTTTGATCCTGAACATATATCTTGACCAGCTGATCTTCGCCGTCATTATCAACCAAGTCATCTTCCAGTCCCGTTGATACTTTTAGTTTATTAAAATGCAACACAAAGCGTTCAGTATTTTCACCTTCTTTTGTTTCAAATTTGTATACATCTCCTTCCTTCAGAACAACCTTTTGCTTTTCAACTTTATCTTCAAGTGTTACTTCAAAATTGCCCAGAACTTTCAAATCTTCAATTTTCAACTCGTGCTCACCCTCAATCGTGCGGACACCCATTACTTGCTGATAGCCTTCCAGCACATTAGGTAATACATTAATTACGAGCTTTTCAGAATCAACATTTGAATATATGTATGAGATGGCATTACCAGACTGCATACGCTGTTCAGAATCCATACGAGTCACACCATAATTTCCATCATTTCGAAGGGCAATAACAGCTTCATCAGTAAGCTTCTCTTCATTCGTCAACTTCACCCGAATTAACTTATTGCTATTACCCGATTTTAAGGAAGTTTTACCAGCATCTTGCACTCTATGGCTTGCACGCATTGTTACAACATCAACACCTGGCGTAGCCGTTGGAGCTGTTTTTACATAGAATGCCTGCGATGGGGCAATTATTCCATCCGTAAATGTTTCAGGTGAAGAAATACCTGTTAATGTGTTAAATGTTTCATAAGACTTATCAGCATTACTTGAAGAAACAGTGACATAAACCGTTCCGGTCGTATTAGCAAAGTCTGCTCCTGCTCCAGTTTCTTTAGGTAACTTGTAATATGACTGGTATGGATTGGCAACAACCTGCCATTGCGATTGTAACTTTGTAGTATAAGAAGCAGCATTGTTTAATGCTCCTTTATGTGTAACAACAGCACCTGTATTTTTAACTTTAACTAAATATCCACGAATTTCATCATTAGCAGAAAAATCAAACGATGTTTTAGAAATACGTTTCATAACAGCCGGATCCTGATAGTCGTAAATGGCATAATCATTATTTCCTCCATTGGCCGGCAACAAGGCATCATAACTTGTCATCACCGGATTAGAGATACCATGTCCAATTAACCACCAGCGATTATTATCGTAGGTCCATTGGATGGTTGCATCGCCTGATACGCTTCCATTGGTAATAACTGATGCAGGCTGTGCATTTGTATTTTGTATGATTAATTCTCCGTTGTTCGTAATATCTCCATCAATCGTTGCCGAGGCTCCAGGATTTATCGTTAAGGAAGCATTTTTATCAATTTCCAAATCCTGCATTTTGGCTGCGCCATCAATAATTGGATATACATCGTTGTACAAAGGATGCTCAGGGATATGTACATCGGTACTAATAGACGGAACCGAACCGGTTGACCAGTTACTGGATACGTTCCAATTTGCATTCTGACCCAACCAGCCTTCGTTGGCTATAATAACCGTATACTCCTCTATTTCGCCATTGGAATCATTACAAGGGTTTGTCCTGCTACTTCGTTGAGAAAAACGCACCCTCATCCGTGTTGTTCCTGAAGTGGCATCTGATGGCACCGGTATTTTTCCACTAATGGCACGTGCCCCTATTGAATTAGTACTACCTATACTGACACCGGTCTCATTATAGTTCCCATCACCATCCCAGTCAACCCAAACAACAACATAGCCGGTTCCGGTATTATTCTGAACCCCGACAGTAATATCGTATGTTTTACCTTTCGCAAATGAAGCTTCCTGATCCAGATACCCGGCATAGCCTCCATCGTCAGCGGTCTTGTTATTTATTTTGTCAACAATAACATTAGTGATGTACCTGTTAGTAGAGTTCATGGTTGGCATACAGTAGTCTGATATTTTTACTGTATTTGACTCCTCCGACGTTAAGCTTCCTGAAGCAGCGGTTAAAGTAACAGTCCCTGTAGCAGTAAACGTTAAACCTGTAAATGCAGCAACACCATTGACAGGCGCAATTGATGCATTGGTCATACCAATTGCCCCACTATTTGTTAGTGCTACATTACTTGCATAATCCCTGTCGATATTGCCATTGGCATCAACCGCAGACACTTCTGCTGCCTGCCCCAGCACAGCATTCACACTGGCATTTGGCGATGGTTGTTGTGTAAACTTTATTGCTGTTGTTATCACCTGTATTGGAATAGCTCCGGATTCAATAAACTCATCCACTTTAAAATCGTCGCCCAAGCCTGTTACAATTTCATTATTATCAATTTTAAAATCAAATACATCCCCATCTTTAACTCCTGCTGCATTTAAATCCGTCTTCAACCATATTTTTAATTGATAGGTTTCCGACTGGGTATTATTGATAATAATATTTGAGGCTAATGTATTAAACGTTATACCCGAATTTGACACTGTACCTGCCAAACCATTAGCATCCACATCAGGCCCAAACAACAAGGCACCGGCAATGGCATCGTTCCAGTTGGCAACCGTATTGGCCGCTCCTTTACTTATGACAAATTGTTTAATCAAGGTTCTGATTTCTGGAGGTGTTAACAAGTGATTCTGCGAATTATCGTCAACAAATGTAAAGTCAAACACTTGCAGAGCCTCGGCCTGGGTGTCAATCAATGAACTAATGTCGGCAGGCTCAGCATCTACTCCCTTCGCCACCGTGGATGTGGCAGTATAAATACCCCCTATCTCAATATTGTCAATACAGAAACCGGGATTTGAACCCTCTAAATCATCATTTTTCCAATAAAACTCTAGAATTTGATTACCTTTTTTTCCGCAATAGTCTTTCAAATCAATTGTTTCTGTTACCCAGCCATTCTGATCAGAATACTCTTTGCTTCCAGGTATTTTTGTCCCGTTTATCCTTACCTCTCCATAGTCATAAGTTGCTTCCCCAACACATCTCCAGTCGAATTTCAAGGTAGCCGACTGCAAGTGTTCTAAATCTAAGGACTTGTATTGAAGCTTTGCGGTATGAACAGCATATTTATTGTAATTAGCTCCATTTCCACTTCTTGTAATATAGGCCGAATGACCTCCTCCATTATCAGTCGCCGTTCCTGCCAACTGCCAATAATTTTCAGCACCTTGAATGGTATTCCATATTATACCACTTGAGCCTTCCCAGTCTTCAGACAGAACCGTTACTTTATCCGGCGTTCCGGCACTTCCCGTCAATCCGTTTGAGTAGCTACCATTGCGGGCTGACCATATTTTATAGGTATAAGTGGTACTGTATTTTAGTGGTTCATGTTTATAAGTGGTGCCATCGCCCACATAAACAATGGTTCCACCACCAGATATTACATCGCCCACTTTGTATTCTTTATCCGGATTTAAAGTACCTATAACACCACTTTCTGATACAGCAATAATCACATCATCGCCATAGGTATTTTTTGTCCAGGTTAAATCGTTGTATAAATCATTGGAATTGGTGGCATGAAAACCCTGTGGGTCTTTCAATATACCGACAATGCTAATATCATCGACACAAAAGCCGGGATCACTACCACTACCCCAGTTACTCCATCTAAAACCAATTGTCCTGACAGCACCAACCTGGGAGCTTAAATTAATCGTCTCTTTATCCCAGCTCGACTGGTAGTAATATAGAGTCCGTCCCCCGGTACTCGAAATACGGGTTCCATCCACCATCACCTCTCCATAAGCATTATTTCCCCCTCGTGATTTCCAATTAAACGTCATACTTACTGATTCAAAACCACGTAAATCAACAGCCAATTCAAGATGTGTATCGGTGGTTAAGTTACGATCATAACCAGCTGTCACTCCTTTATCTTTAGAAATATATGCAGAGTAAGTTCCGTTGTTGGAAGTAGCAGCCCCTTTTACCCAGGCATTTTGATACCCTACATTAAAGTTCCAGGCCTTTGTATCCCCTTCAAAACCTTCTTTAAATGGTAAAGCAACCGGAATCCTTACTTCTGCTGACAAAGAGCTGGAATAGGTATTGTTTTTAACTGACCATATTGCATAATTTAAAACACCTGAAAAATTACCGGTGTGCTTATATAAATTGGCAGGGTTAGCCCCCACATAAACCACGACACCTCCGCCGTCTAAGACATCTCCCGGGGATTAAGCCACCCCGGACTTAGGACGACCTACTGAGCCAAATGGCGAATAAGCCACTATCACCTCATCATTATCGGTACTTTTAGTCCAGTTCAAATCAACTTGTGACACCGAATAGGCACTGGCCGAAAAGGCTTGTGGTTTGGCTACATCACTACCTGTAATCCATATTTCATCGATACACAATGGGACATCCTGCCCGGCATTTTCATCATTCAACCACCTAAACCTAAGGTCAAAGGTTGTTCCCAGGTAATCTGTAATATCAATCACTTTCTCCTTCCAGGTATTTTGTCCGGCTAACTCTTTGCGCCCTGTTAAAAAGGCATTATCCTCCCTAACTGAACCTCCATCATAATTTGGCTCTGCCACACTTTTCCAATAAAACCTTAGTTCGGCACTCTTATAAGAAGCATATTTTGGATCTGATAAATCAATATCCTGCTCAAGGTGTATTCTTGTTATTTGTCCACTATCATGATTGTAGGCTGCTGCGCTTCCATCGGCCTTATTAGTCACATAGGCCGCGTTATTACCCATATACCGCTCTGCTGAACCAACATACCAGTTCATGCCCCCTCTGCTTCCTCTTGTCCAATCAGCATTGGCCTGGCTTACATTTTCAAAATCTTCATGAAAAATAGTTGATGAAGTGAGCATATCAACAGTAAGAGCAGTGGCAACAGAATATTCTTCACTTCCACTCCCGGCCCCTGTGTGTACCGACCATATTTTGATGTAATTATCCTGTCCGGCTGCAATAGTAACAGCTATTTGTGGTGAAACAGAACCAATATAAGCAACAGTTGCGCCATCAATGGTATTACCGGGCGCATAGGTAGTTCCTTTAACGGGCTTCACCAAATTATTAGTTGTCGAAACTGTAATTATCACATTATCACCTGCTGCATTGGCTGTCCAACTTAAATCGACGGTATTTGTCGTGAGATTTGAGTAGGTAAAATTAGTTGGAGCATCCACAGAACTTGTCAGCCCAGCCTCTTCAACTATTTTCTTTAAGTCCTTTCCTTCATTTGCATCAAAAGCTTTTGCATCGCTAGTATCATTTTTAACATCAAAATAACCATCACCCGTTACAGTAGCCTTCGGATTAAGCACATAAATATCCCCTCTAACCCTATTAATATTATCATCATAATGGAGATTTCCGCCGACAATAAAATTTCCCGAAGCACCTAAGTCTGTATCATCAACAGATGCATTGCCACCAACAATAACATTCCCTTCAATGTCATGAAACCTCCAATTACCCACATCCAGCAATGTCAAATTGCCATGTACAATTAGCGTACCTCCAGCATCAACCACAAGTTCATCAGTAGCAGTCAAATTACCAAAAACCTCAACCACGCCTCCATTTAATATCCTAAACTTATCTCCTGTTATATCTAAATTTCCTTTTATAATGAAGCTCCCCCCCACAAGCCCACTATAGTACTCCCAATAAGGATAATTAAATCTGGTTCTACCTCCTGCAACAATATCATCTCCATTTCCATCAAGTTGATCAGAGCGTGTTATTTTTGCACCACTCACTATAGAAATAGCATTACCAGTTAAAGTCCCACTTAAGGGAGGCCTGGATCCACTCCAGGATGATAACTCATGGTAGCCACCTGTAACTGCATTACTTGTGTACTGGGCATAAGAATTGCTCACTCCTAAAACAAAACAAAGCATTAAGCTAAGGTAGATAAAGGTACGTTTCATTTTCTTTGAATTATTAGCACAACAGCACTCCTACAAGAGTGATAGCACTTGTATACAACACTATTTTAATAAATAATGGTCCTGTTCCCGTCCCCAATAACAAGACTCTTATGGTTTGAATATTTGAACCAATAATTTTATACGCTCTATTTTTCGAATGTTACGTAATTAACCTCCTTTAACAACCTGATTTACATTACCAATTAAGATGAATAGATGCCGAAAATGCAACATTCTAACATTTAGATGTTTGCTATTTCATTCTGGTATTCGATAAACCCAAATAGAAATTTAAATGTAAAAAAGTATTAACAAGACTCAGACTCATGAATATATCGTAAAGTATGGTTACAAACAACAAAAGCCTCCAGTATTGGAGGCTTTTATCATTTATATGAATTGATAAATTATTTTATAATTATCTTTTTTACGAAAACATCTGATCCTGCATAAACTTTTACAACATACAGGCCTTTACGAAGATTCAGTTGCTTCGAATAATTATTACCTGCAAAAGTATCTCCTGCAACTATTTCTCCGGTAATTGAATAGACTTCAACACTCTTATTAGTATAGTTCCAGTTACACGTTACTTTCAACAAGTCTTCCCCTTGCAAGAAGATGAGGACATCATTTCCCACCTTTGTTTCACTTTCTATATCCGTAGCAACTTGCGCTTTCTTCAGGTGCAATACAAAACGATCTTCAATTATTCCTTCTTCAACATCAAAGTTATATTCTGTATTAACGGTTAATGCAATCGACTTATTTAACAACTTATCCTCCAACACAAGCTCACTTCCCGTGACCATCGAGCTTATTCCACTAAACGATAAGACATGATTTCCCTCTTTTGCCTTAATTCCAATTGGTATACTCAATTCAGAATTTTCTGGTAAAACATTAATAACAGTCTTAACGTCTTCTTTGAGTGAATAAATAAAAGACAATCCACTTCCGCTGACGATTTTCTGCTCAGAATCATATCGTGTAAATGATTCACTACCAATATTCTTAAAAGCAATTACTGCCTCATCTGTCCCTGTACTGTTTGTTAGTTTTAAACGAAGAATATCATCACTACTTTGCTTAACAGACTTTAATTGAGTTTTAGCAACTGCAGGATCATGCACCCTATTAGCCGCACTCATTGTTACTGACATTCCTGTATTACCTGAAGTCGTTTCAATATAAAAACCTTGTCCCGGGGCAATTAATCCTGTAAATGATCCTGGTGAACTAAAGCCTGATACCGTATTGTATGTCTCATAAGATTTATCGCTATTACTGGTTGATACCGTAACATAAACAGTCCCTTCTGTATTCTCCAATCCTGTCGCATCAGGTTCAGTTGGAAACTGATAATATGATGGATATGGGTTAGCAATCACCTGCCACTCCGACTGTAATGCTTTTGAGTAATCTGCATTAGAATTAGGAATACCGCTATGTTCAATTACAGCATCTGTGTTTTTAGCTTTAAATATATATCCTCTAATTTCATCCTGAGCTGAAAAATCAAAAGCGGTTTTCGAAATACGTGCCATATTAGCCGGATCCTGATAGTCATACATGGCATAATCATTTCCCCCACTAACAAGAGCATCGTAACTTGACATCAATGCATTAGGTATAGGATGTCCAATTAACCACCAAGGCGCATCACCTGTCCAGCTGTAGGTCCATTTAAAAGTTATATTTCCTGTGACACTTCCATAATTGATAAATGATGTTGGCGAACCATTACTGTTTTCAACGATTAATTGAGCACCTGCACCAATTGTAATATCTCCAAATACAGTGACCTCACTTCCTATCGGAATTGTCCAAGTTGCCCCGGCATTGATGGTAAGATCCTGCACTGTAAGAACAGACGGACAGACAGGCATTACAGTCACATCATCAATGACCACCACATCCAATACACCAGGTACTTTATCGTCACTCCAGTTACCACTTGTTCCCCATGCACTTGATACTGAACCATCCCACACATAATTGGTACTGCCACCAACTTCTACTATTTCCTCAATTAAATCAAAATCTTCTGAATCGGAAATAAGATCATCTAAATCTTGCGGTGGAGCAGCTGGATTACCTACATCCGGTGGATTAGGATTAACTGTAGGATCTAGTAGATACACATCTCCGGTAACGGCATTCAGGTTACCACCGCCTGAAGCAAACACGCCTCCCACAACCAAATTGGAAGATCCAAGCATATCTGTATTCTTCAAAGTAACATCACCAAAAACAATTACATTACCGCTTAATGTTGTTTGAGTATTATCTAAATCCATATTACCATGGATTATTAATGTACCACCAGTTTGAACATCAAGTTTACCACCATCTGTCAGATTTCCAAATACCTCAACAACACCACCATTCTTAATGGTTAATACACCTTCTTCAATTGACAAGTTTGTACTGACAACAAAATCGCCACCGTTTTCTATATCTATTGAACCTGTATTACCACCATTCTTATCGATGGTAATATCTCCTGCTCTGTAAATACTATCGTTTTGATCAATTGTAAGCAATTCGTATAAAATACCATTAGCTGGAGGTGCATCGTTGGATACCCAATTACCAACAGTTGTATAATCCCCTGTTGACTGACTCGTCCATTGTGCCAAAATAACTTTTGGCAGCAACAGCAATACGCCTAATATAAATAAAGCTCTTATCATCTCTAATGAGTTTTTAACTTTTCTTTTATTACGGGTTAATCAGAATAAAGTAACCGATTAATTAACCAATAACGCAATTTCTTTGATAATTGTTACAAAAGTAGTGACTAAAATAACGTCTACGCATTATACGTTATTACTTTTTTGATAGACAAAAAGTTATACAATAAAACTATCGAATAAATATATCAATTATTCTAAAGTGAAATTGCTATTAAACGGAGTTATTAACAGGTACTATCAACCGCTGAGTGCAAGAATAACTCGGAGTGCACAAGTCTTAATTACCCATTGAAATTGAAGTCATTAGAGATAGAAAAGTAATATTAATGATTTTAGTACCGGGTTCGCATCTTGCCAGGCAAAATGCATACAAGCTGCGATCCCTTAACTGCATATGTAGACAATTATAAATCAAACATCACAAACCTACTCCACCTTGCGCAAGGCTTTCCAATCAGCCACGCAGCATATCTTTCCTTTTAATGCCGGACACTTATCCTCAAGTATCTTCTCGACATCAGCAGGTCGATCGAGGCCATTGAATAATTCGATTGGGAAATCAGCCTCTGACAACTCCAGCTCTGTATCAACATTTCTAAGTCCGAAAGTACGCACTTCAATCTCCTCAAATCCAGGCATAATCTGCGTGGTTCCATTAATGTAGCTAAATGCACCTACGCGATCCTCAGCCACAACCGGAACAACATGAAATGCACGTTCAACCTGAGGCAGCAATAGTTGTCGAAATTCGCGACCAGAAATACCCAAAACCATAGACAGTACGATGCCACCAGAGATAATTATCTCTCCCGGCTTATAACGCTGATAATTATAATGAATCGGGTGTGTATTTTTAAAATAGGTTGACCAAAATAGGTTTTCACTTTTTCCTACAGGTCTTACAAAAGGGTGTAAAAGCAAATCGCCACTATTGAAATCATCAATTACATTTTCAATGGAGATGCCTCTTACGCGTGCAAGTATTTTTTCTTTAAAATGATGATTAACATGCTTTGTTTCAGCGTTACTTGCACCTGTCTCATTCAATACAATCTTAGGAAAAAGCGTTACTCTTTCCAATGAAAACACTGCCTCACCTTTTTGGTTGGAAAGCACATGCTCTGACACAACCACTGAATATTGGCCATTTGAAGCATCATCAACCGATTTAATCCGAATGATACAAGAGAATGTATCTCCCGCAAACGCAGGATTGAGGTATAATGCATTACGAATTTCTAGGTGCAAAAGACTCGAATGGGCAAAGTTTTCAACGCTAAGGCTCAATGTCAGGTTGAGCAAAAAACCATATGGCAAAAACATATCATGAAACCCTAGAATTCCGGCGAACTCTCGACTATTTTCGGGATAAGAAGATGTTGGCATTAAGCCACTCCATAAACTATGAACCGATTCGTCTACTGTAATATTAAAATGGCTAACGATCTCTTTTCCGATGGTTACCTGGTTAAGGTCGAGGCCGTAGTTTACTTTTCTGTTTGGTTTAATAAATCCTTGCATGGTCTAATGTTATAAGCCACAAAAGTAATTCTTTTAAGTGTATAAAACAGGCTCACAACAAGGCCTGTAGAAACAATATAAAGCATTGCTTTCAAATGAAAATCGTAATTCCTTAATCTACTTTCAATTTTTCAAATGATGGTTTATCGTGCTTTGAAATGATAAGAAACAAGGTAAATAAAAGTAAGGGGTTGGGAGTTTTGGGTTCTGAGTTTTGGGTTCTGAGTTTTGAGTTTCGGGTTTTGGGTTCTGAGTTTTGGGTTTTGAGTTCTGGGTTTTGAGTTCTGGGTTTTGAGTTCTGGGTTGTCGAACTGATGAATAGTCAAATCGCCTTAAGGACTCCAAACTTAAGGCTCGTATTTTCTTCTCAGATCATTAGTTCGCATCTTGATTGTTAAAATGCTCAAAAGCTGCGAACCCATGATCTCATTGCTAAAGACACCTATATTTCAGAATACCCAATGGCCTATAACTACTTTATCTCGATCTCCAGCTCAGCACCTGCCAAATCTGTATCACTGCCATAATCGACTACTCCCAATATACTGTACTTGCCTTTTGCCAATGTAGAAGGTATTTGAAACCTAATTTCCCGTTTGCCTTCCGGTAAAACTGTAAAGGCCCTGGAGTTGATCCTTGTTGTTTCTCCGGTTACAAGACTTACTACATCCAGGTAAGGTGCACAATCCAGAATGGTTTCACCCGTATTTTCAACTTCCATCACTAACTCCTGCTGATTATTAGAATTGGTTCCTTTATGTACAAACGAAGTGATATTAGCTTCTTTATAAGTAACCGTAGGCGGTGTCTGAAAAATATGGATCAGAAACTGAAAGGTTTGCATTATCTGCATTCCAGTTTCGTTGCTGGCTCCATCTTTACCGCCTGTATTTTCTTTCGAGAGCTTCACATTTGCCACTGCCCAGCGTGATGTATTCGCCTCAGGTACATTTGGCACCTGTAGCATAATATCAACATCTTGCGTTACTCCCGGTGCTAATTCAAAAAACGCCGGTGATGCCGATAACCATTGTGAACAACCGTGCTCATAGTTTTCATCTTCAATAATCTGGGTTTTTCCTTTGTTACCTGAAGAGCCAAAATTGTTAAAGGTTACCTGAAAGGTTTCAGATTTGCTGCCATTGTTTGTCACCCTTATTTTTTGGCTTTTAAAGGCTCCAAGAGCTTCTTTAAAATACAAACGCGACGGTGTAACCGAAACGCTTTGTGCTTTTACACTCAAAGTCACACACACTAATAGACCGAATAATATTACTCTGCTCATATGATCAACTTTTATTTCTTTCTTTAGTTTTCTCCGTCGACATATTGTTTAATAATAGCCTCCGTTGTTTTATACTTTTTCTTAAACGATTTTAAATATTTCTTCGCCTCTTTCTCTGTTTTAAATGCCCCAACTGAATAATAAATAACATCACCTGTCTGGATGCTGTATATAACATCAATATCCGGTAATACTTCATCAAAATCACCAGGTTCATATTTGAGAACTGTCGAATCAAATTGAATTCGGAATAAGGCTTTATCCTCATCAGTCTGAATGCTTTCGATTCGTTTATTAGAAACAAGCGGCGCCTCTTTGACATCAGTTTCCGGGGAAACATTACCTGTTTCAGATAAAGGTAAGTCTTTCACCTCAACCAAATTAGCACCAGCAAAACCAAGCTGCTTAACTTTCTTAAGTAGTTTTCGAGCTGAGCCTTTCTTAGTCATGCCTGTGCTTAAGTATAAATACTGACCCGAAGCGGCCTCAATACAATAAACGGACATTAGATTCGACAGGGTATCCAATTCGCCTGTCTCTATTCTTTCCCGCTCCTCATTAAAAAGTTGAATAACCTGTCCCTTACCAAGTACATCGGCTGATGACACCACCATTAAGTTATTATCTACATCGGCACTGGCATCTCTATTGTCTTTAATATTAGCAGTGCGAAGAATAGCATTTGAGCCACGTTTTTTACCAAAATTAATCTGACGTTGCTTTTCCACCAGGAAGAAGCCAATGTTATAGTTTTCGCCACTATTTTTCACATTCAATGGAATGTTATTCTCCATAAATTGATAACGCGATCCAACCGCTCCCTCATTAATGGTAACAACATACTCTCCATTGGGCAGGTACATGCTGTAGTTTCCATACTGATCGGTTAAGGAACTTAAAGCTTCACCTGACAATTGATTAACCGCCGTTACCCGAATACCTCCCAGCACTATAGCCTTATTATCAGAATGCACATCGCGCTGAACAAAAATTCCGCCGCTTAAACGTGCTCCCCTCGACAGTGGGATATTAATTAATTGGTTACCATCAATGTACTTGTAAAACTCGCTACCTCCGTACCAGCCTTCAGTAGCAATCAATGGAATGGTTTCTATTTTATAATTACCTCTTGGCAGATGACGGTATTCTACTTCTCCTTCATCATTGGTGATCAGTTCGTATATCTCCTGTTGCATCAGCAAATCATCCTCTGTAAAATTCTCCGAAACAGGTGTTACCCTAATCAACATATTCTCATAGCCCTGCTCGCCTCTATCTTTGATACCATTACCGTTCATATCACGGAACACCAGCATAGTTGCACGATAATTACGATCAACGCCTGCCGGCACATTTACATTAAACTTAATACCAAAGCCAAACTCAATGCGACTTGAGGTACTTGCAGGCACAAGGAAGTCAGTACTGGTTACCGGCGAATTATTAACTGTAGATGATGAGCGCTCATATTGTGCATTGGCATAAAGCAAATAATTTGCATACACACTAAAGCGAAAACGATTAGCTGTATGATAGAACATCTCAGGCCTTGCTACCAACTGATGTCGACCTTGCAAGGTGCGGTAATTATAATTCATATTTAAATTCAACTGCATCCGCTTCTTAGCGAACCATAGATCCTGATTTACCATCGCAAACAGGCGCTGTGGATTTTCCAGAGTATTGATGTAGTTGATTTGTTCATTCAGATAAAAGGGGCCGTAGTAATACCTAAAATTGGTATTAAAGTGTTTATAGCGTAATGATAATCGAATGTTTGATACAAATATAGGATCAACCTCATTGTAATTGGGAAAACTCGCTTGTCCGGCAAATATAGTTGAAAAGAAACTGGTTTGAGGATTTATGCGTGTTCGGTACTCAAAACTGGCACCGGCAGTATTGGCATCCAGCATATTTGATCGATAGCTGATATATTGCGGCTGAACAGTAAAGCTTTGCCCTTGATACATGTGCAACATCTGCACGTAATAAGTCGTTCGGTTGGTATATACTGTATCTCGTATACTGCCATCTGAAAGCACATCGGATGGGGCGTTTTCAAAGTAAGAACCTCCGCCTCTCAGACGTATGGTATTTGTTAAAGGATAGCTTACTACCGCTGCCCCATTAATTACACCACGCTGAGGCGCATATGATTCGGAGTTATAAAGTCCATTAAAGTTTATGCTAAACTTTTTAACAAAACCAATATAGCCGAGCCGGGCTCTAAAACCTGTAACCCCTGTAATTCCTGCGTTATTAAAACTTTCGGTACTGTAGCCGGCACCTGCCATTACAGTATGGTTTTGATTGACTGTATAACTTGCATCTGTAGTGGCATAACTCGACTGAATATTATGAATTGCATTTTTGGTTGACTCAAAATAAGTATCTGTTTTTATCCGATCCTTTTCAAAAGAGTAGGAAACACCATATCCAGTAATATAAGGGTTATCAAAGGGCGAAGGGTTACCAACGTACATTACTCCCACCTCATGGTTTTTATACCTGTAGCTAGCTTTTACCCCGGAGCCCACTAATAAACTACCGGTGCGGCCAGCTGTAATATCTCCTACCTCTACATTATATTGAGGACTGAAATAACCCAAATAAAAATAATCACCCAACAAAGAAGCCCAATCAATTTGATTTTGAATAAAACTGGCCTGGTAATAATACGAAAGATGCCTTTGCTCACTTAACTTCTTGTATCCATACATCGCCAAAGACCCATAGGTATTATCATCTAGAATATTAAAACTATTCCATTCAATAGTTAAAGGGAAGGATGACAATGCCGATTCTTCAACTTTCCGGTTGTCTGGGAGCTTTAAAAAATTAACATTTCCACTCCATGTCCCTCGTGACAATTTCTTTTGCCGTTCGTTTTGAACCTTAATTTTTAACCGGTAACGCTGCTCAGGACTATCCGGTATCTGTGTTGGCAAAACTTCCACATCCTGACACCGCACCATATATCTGAGCGTTGTATCCTGATTAACCCTCAATAAAATTGGCGATCGTAATTCATTAGTGACCTCTCCTTTTGGCGTTACGATATCCACACCGGGTTCTGCAATAGCACTTATCACCAGTGCTTCATCAGCATTCCCATTATTATACAGATTTAACTCACAATAGGTAGAGTCAGCATTCTGCTTAAAATAAATATGATTGGAAGCTAAGCGAGCAGACCAATCTGACTGTTTTCTGATTTCAACATTCCAGGAAGCATTAGCTATTGTGAATCCATTTGCCGTCAAAAACACATTGGTCACATACGTCATATCCCCTTGAATATTTCCTGCCGGACGAATTCGAACCGGCACATACAAAGTATCTTTTACCGCTAATGTATAAGGCTTAACACTTTTTCCCAGTAATTGCCAACCTGCAGGTGAATTGATCATTATCTCAACCTGTTGTGGTCGTTGAGTAGTATTTACCAATAAAAGAACATTACTGGCGAATTCAGCCCGTTCAATTTCAGTAGCTGATTTTAGAAAACGCATACTGATGCCCGATTGCGCTTTTGCATCATTAACTACTGCAAACAAATGCAACATGAGTGTTAATAGCAGGAATCGGTGAATCAGTTTTGGCATATAAGTTTCTTTAATTATAGATCCTGAACAAGAATGTAGTCAATTCGCAAACTGTATGATCCGGGCTGCAAACCAAAACCCGGTGTCACTTTCATATCTACATTAAACTTATAACACGAAGGGTCGCCAATGTAATCGCCAGCCTGATTGGTTCCGGTTGCCGGACAATTGATCGCCGGATCAGGTGCAGCCGGAGAACCTATTATATAGCTTGGTGTTAAAATATCCTGGAGAGGAAAAAAGCCTGGTATTAGAGACGTATTTGAAGCGTTTCGAAATTGAAGTTGTAAAATATTAATTGGAGGTATAGAA
Source organism: Saccharicrinis sp. UBA6048 (assembly GCA_002429115.1). GTDB lineage: Bacteria > Bacteroidota > Bacteroidia > Bacteroidales > Marinilabiliaceae > Carboxylicivirga. The sequence continues at coordinate 22,641 of DIYS01000255.1, forward strand.
CCAACAGCCGAATAAACCGCATTAACATCCCATAGTCCTGGCACTGTCGTGGTAGCGCCCACATACAAATCCCACTGCGTTCCTACAGCTTCAATATTCAGCTCACAAACATTCATCACAGTGATTCCGGAGACGTATTTCTGAACGGTATTAAAGTCGAGGTTTATTGCCGGAGAAGTTTTGAGAGAAAAGCTTACTGACTGTGCCTTTAAAGAGGGTATTATTAGTAGAAAGAACAGCAGCAGATACAGGTATCTAATTTTTCTCATCATCGCTTAGGTCAGTGGCATCACAAATTATATAATACGACAAAAAGAAGGTATACACCTTCTTTTCGCCATTAAAGATATTAATATTTTACAAATCTTCAACTAAAGAGTATACTACTTCAAGATAGTAGTAACCTGCCTGAGCATAATTAGGCGCTGCCATTGGCACAGTTGAGGCTGGAAATGTTGCCGGTACCCCAGGACGCATACGCATATCAATGCGAAAACGGTGAGTATCCGGATTACCAGCTGCAGTACCAGGAGCAAATGATTCACCAGCACCAGTACCAAATGCACCTGCTAAAAACTGTGTTGTTGCTGCTGGCACACCTGAAGCATTAACACCTGAGTTAGTCATGCCCTTTAATGATTCAAAACCATTAAAAAAGTCTGATGTTGAGCCTGAATTATCAACTGACGAACGCATTTCCAAAATCTCTGCCGGCAATGCAGGGTTACCATTTGTTGAATATGCCTCTACCTGTGTCCAGGTATCGGTATTTGCATAAACAAATAAATCCCAAGCCAAGGTTGCATCAACTTCTAATTGAGTTGCATTAAAGCGTGTAATTCCTTGCTGGTACTCAGCTATGGTTTTAAAAGAAAAATCAACCTGTGGGTTGGTGGTCATGGTAAGGTTTAAGATACCACGTAAATCCATAGTTACATAGTTGTACTCTTCATCTGACAACTGCGCACTGGCTTTTTGCGACAAACCTAAAAATAAGGCAGCTACAAAAATAATTGCAAATAACTTTTTCATAATATGAATAGATTAAATAAGTAGTTTTTGTATTTCAGTAATGGTTCTATTACGACACTAAAGGAAATTAGTTTCATTTACATTTAGCATTTCCAATTATTATTATTTTTCAGATAATGAGCCAACAATCATTCCCATACACCATGTATTACCTGACTACACTCTGGACATTGTCCCCCTTTTATTAAATCATTCTGCACATAATAGTTGCTTCTTTGTATTAAGTGACGATTGCACTTTTGACATACAGTATCCTGATAATCATCCGATCTAACATTGCCAATATAAATATAGTTCATCCCATATGACTTTGCCAGGTCAGCAATATCGTTTAACATGTGAACTGGCGTTACACTACTATTCATGAGTTGATGAGATGGCACAAAACGGTTGATATGTACAGGCACATTTTGCATTGAATTTTCACAAAACCAATCCAGCATCTTCCTTATCTTTTCTAAATCATCTGAATATCCCGGAACGATTAAACATGCGATCTCTATCCAGATACCTGCCTTAAAAAGTGTGCGTATGGTATTTAGCACGGGTTTTAGTTTAGCACCGCACAATTCCTGATAAATTGCATCATCAAAACACTTTAAATCAATATTAGCAGCGTCAAGATATTGCATCAAATTTTGCAATGGCTTGCTGTTAATATACCCGGAAGAAACCATGATTGTACGGATATTATTCTTTTGAGCAAGAATTGCCACATCCAGCATATACTCATAATATACTACAGGATCTGTGTAGGTAAATGATATCGATGGACATTGATGATCAATCGCCATATCAACAACTTCCCGGGGACTGAGTAGCCTATTTTTAGTTTCTAATGGCGAAACTTGCGAAATACTTGCATTCTGGCAATTCAGACATCTCAAGTTACATCCTGCAATACTAAGAGAGAGTGTTTTCGACTGAGGAAGAAAATGACACAAAGGTTTCTTCTCAACCGGATCAATATTCAATGCACAAAGATTATTATATGCCAATGTATACAATTCCCCGGCTTTATTTATTCGTGTGCGACATGTGCCCAATTCACCATCGCCTAACTGGCACATATGTGGGCATAACTCGCATATGACATTTTGATCTATATTTCTATAATAAAGCGCTTTCTTCATACGGTTAATCGTTAGTTTCCAGTCAAAAGGCAGTTACTAAATTGTTATATGTGTATTAATCAAATCGATCTGTAAATACGGTGCTTTCGTATGTATATATCTCCGCGTCTTTCCACCCTTCCCATCCTATGTGCGCCTTATCTTTAGCACAGTAACCAAGATACTCTTCTATCGTCCAGTTATTTCGTCGTCCTACCTGTGGCAGAAATGTTCCAGTTTGCATTCCTTTTTTTATATAAATTCCATGTTTTAGCATATCAATCTGATCAATCGACTCAATTTTTGTTAATGGCGATAAGAGCGATACTTCTATTTTAAGCTGATCTAAATCTTCGTATTCAATCGCGTTAAACCGGTTATCATGAAATGCTGCATCAACCGCCAGCCTCCGCACTATGGACAAAATCGGCAATGATGACTCAAAAGTGCCTATACAACCTCTAAGCTCATCTTTGACATAGACTGACACAAAGATTCCGGAGTAATTATCTTCAAGTTGAATATCCGGTAAATCTGATGGCTTTGCTTCAAACTGGGAAAGTATCGCACGATGTGCAACCGCCAATAAAGTATCTTTGAGATTGGTTTTCTTATCAACCATATTATCGTTAATGACTGAAATCGCCCAATAGCCTACCACGCGTGAAGTATCTTTATAAAGTCGCATGCCCGAATGCTGGTAAAGCAATTGCTTATAACGATAGTTTTTATTCTGCGTGAGGTACTCTAGTACCATTATGCCAGGATAACCACAAAGTCCAGTCAAAAGATCAGGGAGCCTTTTCTCTTCCAACTGATTCATCCAGAAGCTTAATTCATTTGGATTGTTTTTACATATTTGATCTGCAGTAAGCTGATCTACTTCTTCAGCCACATAGCCAGTAGGGTAATGTGAAAAATCGGTACTCACCACAAACAAATTCCGTTCATTAAACCATGGATTTAACTGCTCTGCCATAGCCAATATTTCCTCTTTATCACTCGTGCCAATTAGTATTGGAACAATCTTAAACGAGCCCTTTACATGTGTTTGCAGAAATGGCAGCTGGACTTCAAGAGTATGTTCGCCATTAAACTTATCCTCATCCAGTCGAAACGATTCTTCAGCCAACACAAGTTGTTCCATAACTTCAGTATTGACCTTAATTACTCCCAATGGTGTTTCAAATTCAGAACATATGCTAAGAGCAGCTTTACCAAAACGGGCTTTATGACTCGTTCCAATTAAAAATATGGTATCGTAACTGTTATCTTTTATCTGACGATAAGCTTTTGCGGCTACTACACCTGAATATACATAGCCGGCATGCGGAACAATTAATGCGCTTACGCCCTTGTCATCTATTGCAGATCCTGCTTCAATACCTAAATCTTCAATCGTTGTGATCAGCTCATCTGCATCATCGGGGTAAAATTTACCAGCCATTTCTGCCCTGTGCTTCATTTTTCTCAATTTTATAAGAAAGTTACGAATCTTTTACTCTTTCTGAAAATCAATCAACAAGCCTATGCAGGCATGTCACAGCCTTAAATCACTTGTAAAAAAATGCCATTTTTTTCATTCCAAAATTTGCAATAAAAAGAAAAGAACCTATCTTTGCACCGCAATTGAGAAAAACACGGATGACTCAGTAGCTCAGCTGGTAGAGCAACGCCCTTTTAAGGCGTGGGTCCAGGGTTCGAATCCCTGCTGAGTCACCACTTTAGACCTTGAAACGTAAGGTCTTTTTTTTTGAAAGCCGACAATGTCGGTATGAGGATGACTCAGTAGCTCAGCTGGTAGAGCAACGCCCTTTTAAGGCGTGGGTCCAGGGTTCGAATCCCTGCTGAGTCACCAAATTTTAGATCTTGTAACGCAAGGTCTTTTTTCTTGAAAGCCGACAATGTCGGTATAAGGATGACTCAGTAGCTCAGCTGGTAGAGCAACGCCCTTTTAAGGCGTGGGTCCAGGGTTCGAATCCCTGCTGAGTCACCACAGAAGCTTCGGTTTATAACCGGAGCTTTTTTTGTATTAAAGAGTTTGAAACTATGATCCAGAAAGTATGGGATCAACTGAAATAGTTGCGGATCAGGCATAGACTCTAGAGATTCTATAGAGAAAGAATCTTATTGCACCCTCTTCTTATAATGTTGGAAATCTTTGATTTCAGTGTAAAATGATCTTGGAAGAACGTGTCCAGAAAATAAGCTCGCTCATCGAGATGGTTGCCGAGCAGAGCAGAGGTAGTGTCGAGATGAAATTTCATTAATACTGATTATCAACTAATAATCA
>DIYS01000054.1 GCA_002429115.1 Saccharicrinis sp. UBA6048
ACACATTCAAATTGATAGTAGTATTGCAAAAAATCACTTACCTGCCACTATTTTTTTTCTTATTTTTGCAGACTTATATAAACACGCCAAAGGCTTTGAGCCAATGGTGATAATGTAAAAACGAAGAAAGACAATTACAATTATGGAAATTGCAAGCAAGTACAACCCGTCTGCATCCGAAGACAAGTGGTATAAGTACTGGATGGATCAGAAATTATTCCATTCAGAACCTGATGAGCGCGAACCTTATACAATATTAATGCCGCCACCAAACGTCACCGGCGTCTTGCACATGGGTCATATGCTTAACAATACCATTCAGGATATTTTAATTCGTCGTGCCCGTATGATGGGTAAAAATGCGTGCTGGGTTCCCGGGACTGACCATGCCTCCATTGCCACTGAAGCAAAAGTGGTTAATCGACTTAAAGAGCGAGGTATTGATAAAAAAGACCTTAGCCGTGAAGAGTTTTTAAAACACGCTTACGACTGGACCGATGAATATGGTGGCATTATTCTTAAGCAGCTACAAAAGATGGGCGCCTCTGCCGATTGGGATCGTAGTTACTTTACCATGGATGATGACCGTTCAGAAGGTGTAATCAAGTCGTTTGTTGAGTTGTTTAATAAAGGATTGATTTATCGTGGTGTACGCATGGTCAATTGGGATCCTGCCGCTTTAACGGCTCTTTCTGATGAAGAAGTTATTTACAAAGAAAAACAAGGTAAATTATACTACCTACGCTATAAAATAGAAAACAGTGACGAGTACGTAACCATTGCCACTACCCGTCCAGAAACGATTTTAGGCGATACTGCTGTCTGCGTTCACCCTGATGACGAACGCTTTACACACCTCAAAGGCAAAAACGTTATTGTGCCATTGGTTAACCGTGTTATTCCAATTATTCAGGATGAATATGTGGACATGGAGTTTGGTACAGGATGCCTGAAAATAACCCCTGCTCACGATGTAAATGACTATGAGATTGGTATGAAACACAATCTTAAAGTGATTGACATCTTTAACTACAACGGTACTTTAAGTGAAGCTGCGGAGTTATTTGTTGGCGAAGATCGTTTTGATGTTCGTAAAAACATTATTCCGGTATTGGAAGAGGCTGGTAACATTGTTAAGATAGAAGACTATAATAACAAAGTAGGTTATTCGGAGCGCACACATGTAGCTATCGAACCTAAACTATCGGCACAATGGTACCTTAAAATGGATGAGATTTCTAAGCCTGCCTTAGAGAATGTAATGAATGACACCATTCAGTTTCATCCACCAAAATTCAAAAATGTTTTCCGTCACTGGATGGAGAATGTGAAAGATTGGTGTGTATCGCGTCAATTGTACTGGGGCCACCAGATACCGGTTTATTACCTTGAGGACAACACTTTTGTGGTTGCCGAAACAAAGGAAAAAGCTTTGGCTATGGCCAAAGAAAAAACGGGTAATACTAATTTAACCGTTGAAGATCTTCGTCAGGATGATGATGTATTGGATACCTGGGCATCGTCATGGTTATTGCCATTTACAGGCTTTGAAAAACCTGAAGATTTAGCTTATTACTATCCTACTTCTGATTTGATTACTGGTCACGACATTATCTTCTTCTGGGTAGCCCGTATGATTATTGCCGGTTACGAATTCAAAGGTGAATTACCATTCAAAAATGTGTACTTTACAGGTATGGTGCGCGACAAGCAACGACGCAAAATGTCTAAGTCGCTTGGTAATTCGCCCGATCCATTGGATTTGATTGATAAATATGGCGCTGATAGTGTACGAATTGGTATGCTGTTCTGTTCGCCTGCCGGTGGTGACTTATTGTTTGATGAAAGTCAGCCAGAGCAAGGACGTAACTTCGCCAATAAAATATGGAATGCCTTCCGATTGGTAAAAGGTTGGGAAATTGATGAAAGCATTGAGCAACCAGAATCAGCCAAACAGGCCATTGCCTGGTTTGATGCCAAGCTGGACGAGACCATCAACACCTTAGACGATCACTTCAGCAAGTATCGTATTTCTGATGCTTTGATGACCGTTTATACTGTTTTCTGGCAAGAGTTCTCGTCGTGGTATCTGGAAGCGATCAAACCAGCCTATCAAAAACCATTGGATGCAGCAACTTATAAAGCAACATGCGAATTCTTCGACAAGATGCTTCGTATACTTCATCCGTTTATGCCGTTCTTAACTGAAGAATTATGGCAGGCACTCGAAGAACGTAAGGAAGGTGAAAGCATTATGATGGTTGATATGCCTACCGTAACAGGTGCTAATGCCGATTTATTGGATAAGTTCGAAATATTAAAAGATGCCGTTGGCGGTGTTCGTACTATTCGTAAAGAAAAGAACATACCAATGAAAGATGCACTTTCATTAAGCATTTTAGCTGGCGAAGAATTTTCAGCTGATTTTAACGCGATCCTTACCAAATTGGCTAACATTGATGAGCTAAACCAGGTTAATGAAAAGGTAGAAGGTGCCGTTTCGTTTATGGTGCGTACCAGCGAATTCTTTGTGCCAATGGATGGTTTGATTGATGCCGATGCTGAAATTGCCAAGCTGGAAAAAGACTTAGCACACCAGCAAGGATTCTTAAAAGGTGTGATGAAGAAGTTAGGCAATGAGCGCTTTGTAAGCAGCGCCCCTGAAGCCGTAGTTGCTAAAGAGCGCCAAAAACAAGCCGATGCTGAAGCTAAAATCAAGACTTTAACCGAAAGTATTGAGCGATTGAAAAAGTAAGTTTAGATTATCAAACCTAACAGGTTTCAAAACCTGTTAGGTTTTTACGATATTGAACCGGGGCATTGGCTCCGGTTTTTTTGTGCTTATAATGGTGGTGATTACCTTTTCCATAGTTTTAAACTTTAGAAAAGATTACACCCCTTATAGAACACTCAACACGTCGAAATATTGACTCAACGCTTCGAAATCATTGCTCAATACACCGAAATATTCGCTCAATGCACGAAAATCAACATTTAATGCGTCGAAATATCTGCTCAATGTATGGTAATGGATGCTAAATGGAATGAAATACCCGCTCAACGTACCTCTATTCGCCCTCAATGCGAAGAAACGCCTGCTCAATGAACTGCAACAAATTGCGTAGACTAATTCTAAATTAAATTCTCGTGCTTGACTTTTAAATTCATTTGGTCGAATATTATCGATTATTAATCTTTAACATACAAACTCACACAATGACAAAGAATCAAACCAACCGAAAAGAGATGCAGTCCGATGTATTAAATTACCTCGATTCCAACACCGAGAAATGGAACAGCATTCCGATTATTGGTACAATTAAAAGTAATCTTTCCAATGTTGATGAGGCCATGGAATCGGCTATACAACAACAAGCAGGAGCGTCTATTTATCTTGGTAAAAACAAGGCTCAATTGAAACGGGTAATTGCCGAAAAGGCCGATATATTAAATGATCAGATTGAAACCTACGCATCTATTAATGGCGATTTGGCTCTTGAAGCTAAAATGAATGCTTCGATGAGTGACTTTACAAAGTTAAAGAACGAACAGTTTGTGGTAAAGGTGCAGGAGGTAGTAACTGAGGCTGAAAACAACATGGATGGTCTGAGTACGGACTATGGCGTTAATACCGGACAGGTGGATGATTTGAAAACAGATTTAGATAGCTTCCGTTCATTAAACGGAATGCCACGCGCTTATCAAATCAATAAACGTATTGCCACCACCAACCTGGCAGAGTTATTTACTCAGTCAAATCAAATTCTGGAACGTTTGGATAAAGCAATGAAGATATTTAAGCACCGCAACCGCGACTTTTATAATGGTTACCTGGCAGCTCGCATAGTCATAGATAACTAAGCATGTTCATTCATTTTAGTGAGAAGGGTGTTCGATACTTAGATCGTCACCCTTTTTTTCTGGAAATATTAACCCATTTAAAATATAATATGCCATTCCTCCTGTCGGCTAATGCCTTTAACTTAAAACATCATTTATGCTCTTTACTATTGGGACGTTGTCCCAAACCCTACTTGCTTTTTGTCATTGCCACAAAAAGTAAGCAAAAAACTCTAGAGCAAGAGAAGCCTTCATCCCACATCACTCTTCAATTCCGGCCTGCACACATCCTCCTCAAGTGCCCCCTTGAAGACCTCTCGCCAACCCCGGCCCAGCCTCTTGCTCTGGCCTGCCCACTTTGATTTACAGCTTAAGTTAATGGCATTACCGCCTGTCGGCACCCCTCCTAAAATTCATAGCTTGTTCCGACTTAGTATGAAAGGGAAAGGGTTTACCTCCCCAGGATAGCTTTCGGGGCTCCGCTTTCAAGAAAAAGGAATACCACAAAGTAGGAAGGTGTTTATAATACTGGTTTCCAAAATCAAAAATAGCTAACAAGTTTTAAAAACCTGTTAGCTATTTTATATTCTAATCAGTTTGCTTATTTAACGTTAGTCATCCATCGCCTTTAAGCTTAAATCGAGACTTTTAATATGGTGTGTTAAGGCACCAACAGAAATAAAATCTACTCCACACTCGGCATAGTCTCTTAATGTATCAATCGTAATGCCTCCTGAAGATTCGGTTTCAACACGTCCGTCGATAAACTTAACGGCTTTTTGAGTTTCTTCAACGGTAAAGTTATCCAGCATTACACGATCAACACCGCCTACTCGTATTACCTCTTCCAATTCATCCCAGTTACGAACTTCAACCTCAATTTTAAGATCTTTATTTTTGGCAGACAGATAGGTTTTAACTTGCTGAACAGCTTTTTCAATACCTCCGGCAAAATCAATATGGTTATCTTTTAACATTACCATATCGTAAAGTCCCATTCGGTGATTAACGCCGCCACCTAACCTAACCGCTTCTTTTTCAAGGTAACGCATCCCCGGTGTAGTTTTGCGGGTATCCAGTACTCTTGTGTTGGTACCTTCCAACCTGGCAACATATTCTGCGGTGCGGGTGGCAATACCACTCATTCGTTGCATCACATTCAACACCAATCGCTCAGCTTGCAGCAAGGACCATACCTTACCATTAACACGAAGTGCTATATCCCCTTTTTTAACCAGTGTTCCATCGTTAATTAAGGTTTCAATTTCAATATCCGGATCGATCTTATGAAAGATTCGCTTTCCAACTTCAACACCTGCCAAAATGCCATCTTCTTTTACCAGCAAATACATTTTCCCCATTGCATCTGCAGGAATACAGGATTGTGATGAATGATCACCATCACCAATATCTTCACGAATTACAATATCAATAAATTCGTCAATTAATGCATCAATCATTGTTTTTCAATTCTTATCTGATGAATATAGATTTTTCCACCTTTAATTTTGGTCAAAAAAGTGAAACGGAATTTTCCATTCTTTGAAAAGTAATTTGCTATGGCAAATGAAGCTTTATCTTTTTTGCCCTGGTGAATCAACTGAAATTCGGTTACTTCATTTTTCTCAAAAAAATCTTTGATAACCATTTCAGCTTGTTTTCTGCTATAAACGGCTGTTTTATGCGGAAGAATAATTTCAATATTATCATTAAAGGTAGTAGATAAGGTTTTGGCATCACTTTTTTTAACAGCCATAAGGGTTCCCTTAGGTAAAGACGCCGTATGCTGTGCTCTGCTTATATTCACTGACGCAAATAAAATCAGCGATGCAAATATCAAATGTTTTAATCTGACCATTATATATCAATCGTGTTGGTGAGGTTTAGTACAAATATCAAGCCTTAATAACCTGTGTTCAAAATTAACTTCCTTCCTACAATTTATCTCTTCTGTTTATATTTGAATTAATTCTTCACTGCTTACTTTTACAACAAAAATATAGGTTTCGAATTATTATTACGCATTTTTGGATTTTTTATTTAATTCGATGCATTAAAACTCATTATATATGAAGGCTTTATTAGTAGCGATTGGCAAAACGGATGACGCATACTTACAAACGGGGATTGAGAAGTTTGAGAAACGACTCAAACACTATATTCCGTACGAAATGAAAATAATACCTGATTTAAAGAAAACGAAGAATCTATCAGAAAATCAGCAAAAAGCATTAGAAGGTCAACATATATTAAACAGGTTTCAAGCTGGCGACTTTATTGTTTTATTGGATGAAAGAGGAAAAGAGTACAGTTCCATTGATTTTTCGAAGATGATGGAAAAACGAATGCTTGCCGGAATTAAACGCCTGGTATTTGTGATCGGCGGTCCTTATGGTTTTTCAGATGAAGTATATAATAAGGCCAACTCACGCCTTAGCCTGTCAAAAATGACATTTTCTCATCAAATGATCCGACTAATATTTGTTGAACAATTATACCGTTCCATGACAATTCTGAAGAATGAACCTTACCATCATGAGTAGTCAAATTCAGTAAATTGTTATCTTTAAACTTAATAAAAAGTAGCTATGCCACGCCGTAAGCCAACACTCATACATATACTAATTGTTTCTGTCATCTTGTTCGTACTTGGCAAATTGATTGAGCATAAGTTCGATCATAGTTATATTCACGATGCTGATGCTTATTCGATACAGCAAACAATTCATGAAAAACAAAGCGAATTATTTATTGAACTATCTCAGTTTAAAGAAGACAGTTTATGGACTAAGGACAACAGATGGTCAACCATGAACCGCTTGTCTGAAAGCAAAAATAGCATTTACTTATTTGAAGATAGTGTTCCTGTTGCCTGGTCAAATCATAATGTACCCATCCAATCCCTATTTCCCGATTCTGCCTCAATTATTCGTTTACCCAATGGCTGGTATTTGAAACACTCCGTAAAAACAGATCTGTATCACCTTACCGGAATAAGCTTAATAAAAGAACAGTATGAGTATCAGAACAAATTCTTACTCAACGAATTTACAGATGAGTTTTCGATAACTCATCAACCATCGATACATATTGGTAACTATGTTGATCAATTTACCATCAACGATGTGAACGGGACTTACCTGATGAGTCTTGATTTTGATACCCACAATTTTATTTCACCATTCAGTATTTCTGCGCTGGTGCTCTACTGTATCTCTTTTTCGCTATTGATTCTTATTATTATACGCCTCCACAAACGCTTTAATAATAAGAGCTTTAGTAATTTACTTTTAATCGTATCATTTCTGTCAATTTCGGCATTAGGCGTTTTCTTTGTTCAAACGGCCATTCCTTATGAATTGAGCCAATATAACTTATTCTCGCCATTAACATTTGCCGTTTCCGATTGGCTACCATCACTGGGAAGTTTATTGGTTTACAGCATATTTATGCTGCTTTTCTCATTCTGCTTCTACCGATATTTTAAAGCGCCTAAATCAGTACAAACAAACTATCGTTTCCTATACGTCGTTCTATTATTTGCTTTCGTATTTACTCAATTCCTTGTCATTGATGAACTAATTCGACTGATAGTTACAAACTCTTCGCAGGCATCCATCTTTTTCAATATCGAAGACCTTAATTCGGTGACCCTCTTCAAAGTTGTTATAACCTGTCTTTTTTACACAAGTGTACTGTTTGTGTACGAACGAATTATTGTAACACTTAAAGCCTATATCTCTTTAAAGGAACTGTTAATATCCACAACACTATCGGCTATAGTGCTATTTGTAATAGCTTATTTACTTGGATATACACCAAAACTAACCAATATTCCTGTTTTCATTATAATCGGTTTAATTCTTCTAAGAGCAAACAGAAACAGAAGTAACGGCATTACATACAGCTCGCTAATGTGGGTAATTTTTATTCTCTCATTAAACGTACTCACCTTACTCTATTTTTACAACATCGATAAAGAGGAAAGAAACCGTGAATTAATTGTTGAGAATATCTCGTTCCAATTAACGCGTGAAGCAGATCCTGTAGCGGAGATGTATTTGAGCGAGATTGAAAACCGGATTACTGAAGACAACAAGCTAATTGAATTGCTTCTATCTGATGTTGATAACGAAAAAGCTATCACAGAATACCTGGAAAAAAACTATTTCTATGGCTATTGGAAGCGCTATGATATAGAAATTGTGGTGTGCTGGGAAAATGCATCGGTTTACCTGGAAAGTGAGGACATTACCACTGACTGCTATTCCTATTTTGATGATCTGATAGTAAGGCAAGGTGCATTGGCATCCTCATGCAATCATTTTTATTTCCTTGATAACGATAATGGACAAACCACTTATTTTGGCAAGTTACCGTATCTCAAACATGATAAGGATAAAGAAACAACGCTCTATATTGAAATTAACTCAACACCTATTTTTGCAGGCCTGGGTTATCCGGAATTATTACGAAATCAGCAGGAACAATATAACCTGAATCTTTATAAGAATTACTCATTTGCGAAATACATCGATAATAAACTTGTAAAGCAGCAAGGCCAGCATACTTACCCGATTCATAACTCATTTCAAAAAGTAGATGTTGGCGAAAAAGTATCCATTGAAAAGGATGATACTGTATTTCTTATCTACCAGTTAAATGAGGAAACAACTATAATATTAAGTAGAGATAAAGTCAAAAGAATCTACTTGTTGATGTCGTTCTCTACATTAGCACTGTTATTTTTCATTATAACCGCCTTGTTCCTTCTTGTCACAAGAACACATAAAGCTGAGTCAAAAGTTAATTTCACGATTCAGGAACGTATTCAAATAGCCTTTGTTAGTTTAATGGTTGTATCGCTCTTAATTATGGGGGTTAGTTCTGTCTTTTATTCGATTCATCAGTTTAAGAATAAAAACAACCAGATGCTGTCTCAACGCATTAAATCCGTTCTTCAGGAGATGGAGCAGAAAATTGTGAACGAAGAAGAACTGAATGATAGTATGCATGACTACCTTCAGTATTTAATGCAGAAGTTTTCTAACGTTTTTTATAGTGACATCAATTTATACAATCTAAACGGTAAACTGCTCGCGACTTCGAGGCCTGAACTCTACCAACATGGCTTATCAGGCAGGATTATGAACACGGAAGCCTATTATCAGCTGACCGTTGAAAACCAGCTTGAGTATATTCACGACGAATCGATCGGTAAGCTTCATTTTACATCGGCATATGTACCCATCTACAATTTCGAAGGCAATGTACTAGCCTATCTTAACTTACCTTATTTTGTGGGTAATAATGAGTTAAAATCAGAAGTTTCATCTCTGATTGTTGCAGTTATTAATGCTTATCTATTGTTTATCATTATTACCATTGGATTGGCCGTACTTTTATCTCGCCGTATTACACGCCCTTTATCACTTATTCAGGATCGCCTGGCACAAGTGCGTATCGATAAAATGAATAAAAAAATTGGTTATAAAGGCGATGATGAAATTGGCCGTTTGGTTAAGGAATACAACCGTATGGTCGATGAAATATCAGACAGTGCGGAAAAACTCGCTAAATCTGAACGTGAGATGGCATGGCGCGAAATGGCAAAACAAATCGCCCACGAAATCAAGAACCCTTTAACTCCTATGAAACTAAGCGTTCAGTACATGTTAAAGGCCTGGGATAGTAAAAAAGAAGGTTTTGACGACTATTTAAAAAGGGTAAGTAATACGCTTATTGAGCAGATCGATCAGCTCCATACGATCGCCAATGAATTTTCGAACTTTGCCAAAATGCCTCAAGCGCAAAGAAGCAAAGTTGATATTATTGATAAAGTTCAAAATGTCACCAACTTATTCGAGAAATCAGAACAATCCATTCACTTTACCACTCAAATTAGTGATGATGAACTTTATATTTTTGCCGATGGCGATCAAATGATCAGCGTGCTTAATAATGTGATTAAAAATGCTGTTCAGGCGATTCCAAACGGCAGAACCGGCAATATTAACATCAGTGTCAAAAAAGTGGACTTAAACGTTCTTATCTCTGTATCAGACAATGGCCGTGGGATAAGCAAGGAAATTAAACAGATAATTTTCAGCCCGAACTTCACAACCAAATCAAGTGGTATGGGACTTGGATTAGCGATTGTAAAAAATATAATCACCAACAGTGGCGGTGAAATATGGTTCGAAACAGAGGAGAATATTGGAACCACTTTTTACGTTCAGTTACCTGTTTATGAAGGTGATTAACATTTTATAATTTCAGTATCAGACCATTTACTGCCCAATCGATCAGGATAAAATAAGAAACATACTAATTCAACAATATTCAAAACAGGCACAAAAAAGATAATTTGTCGGATCACAGCCTTGTCAGCGTTAGCAACTAAGGATGTTTGCGTTTTCCTGGATACAACTTTTATATTAAACAATTTCCTTCCAAAACTCTGCCCGTTAATAAAGGGAAGACAATCTTTAAAAAGGAAGTAAATAAGGCCAAAAATCCATCCAATCTGAGGGAATAGTGAAAGACCAGCTGCAATTGCCATATCAATAAGACCAGCCAATAATCGCTCAGTAAAAAATGGTGTTTGGCCAAATTTTATATTCTCAACATTCAGTTTCATCAGGATATATCATCCATTTTAATAATATTGTTCAAGATGGCATAAACAGTTAATCCTGAAACGGTTTTTATACCCAATTTTCGAGTAATATTTTTCCGGTGCGAGATTACTGTATGTGTACTAATATAAGCTTTTTCGGCGATTTCTTTATTTGTATGACCCAATGCCACATATTGAAGAATAATACGCTCACGTTCAGATAACTCTTCAGCATCGTTATTATCCTTTGACTTTTTAATGGCCTCAAGGCATGCTTCTATTTTATTAATTAATACAGAGCGCGAATCGTAAATAGACATTTGAGACATCGGGGCATCTTCAGGAAGTACTGTATTAAAAGTATGCACCACTTGACAAGAAGCTTTCTTTACCTCGTGCATCTTCTTTGCCTGCTCTTTATTTAAAAAATTTGTATTAACAATTACGATATCTGGTTTGTAGTCGTCTATTTCAGAACATAATTCATTTGAGTCTACAACAAGCTTAACATCGTCTATTTCGGTAAAAGACTTTAATAGGCTTATATATCCCGCGCTGATAATAAACGAAAGCTCTCCAATTAACACTTTTGTCATAATACAGCTGTTTATGAATTATTCTTAATTTCGTCCTCCATTTTTCTAACCCTTGGGAAAAGTACTTTTTCCTCAAGTTCTGCATGATCCAAAAGGTCGCTTTCAAGTCGAAAAATATCAAATATTAGGTTATTATACTGGCAATTACTTACAGGAGGCGGCAAGTACTTCAAAAGAATGCTTTTCAAATCGAATAGGGTTTCTTCTATATTATGATGATCTTCATGATACTTGCTAATTGAATCAATAGATAAGTCAACATCCTGTAGTGTTACTCCATCATTTATTACTTGATTTAATTGCAATATATATGGAAATACATTGGACTCCTCCTGCTCAATGTGCATAGTAAATTCCTTAATGTACTCTCTAAAGAAATTAAGCAGCAGCTCTACGTTCTTATCCTTCCTATCAACATTTGACTCAAACGCGATAATTTGACGTTCTATTTCAGGTATACGGTAATCTAAATAACATCGATGCGCATTTCGCAAATAATTAATAAGCCATTCTACAGGGTAATCATCAAAATTCTCAGCAATTAGGTTTTCTTTATCCAGAAACGAATTTGCTAAATGAATAAAGAAGTTGATATCCACCTCATTTTCCTTACAAATTTCTGAAACTGATTTTTCTTTAAAACCAAGAGGAATTTCTAACCTTTGAATCACTGCTAGCAGTTGAATATTGCTTTGCACAACATCAACCATTTTCATATCTCCGTTAATGTACATATACGAACCTTTAACTTTTACGGTTGCAAAAGTAATTCTTATTTAGAATCATTAAAAACATGAAGGATCTTTTTTTGTATAAACGCAAAAAACCCGGTACTCTGTAAGGGTCTCCGGGTGACG
>DIYS01000228.1 GCA_002429115.1 Saccharicrinis sp. UBA6048
AAACGCGAAGAATTAAAATAAATCACTATTAACCGACTAAAGTCGGAATTCATAAAGTTATCTTCTGAAACGCCCATTTATTGGGCGTTGGTTTTTTAATTTTAAATCAGACCCCATTCCAATTTAACTGCAATTGACCAGGAGGGCCACCTACTTGCTTTTTAAAGTTCCTGTTGGTGTTGCGTAAAAGTTCCGTCAACTCAAGCATGCTTATCAGGTGTATTCTCACAAGTGAAGCTACCACCGAAAATGCTTTTTTCGTTTGAGCTTTCTTTTGGATGACGGTCATTAAAAGCTGGGCTATTAGTGTGCACCATACTTGTGTACGTATGGCATTTTCATTTTCGCCATAGAAGTAGTGGAGCTGAAAGTTCTGCTTCATCTTCTTGAATAGAAGCTCAATCCCCCAGCGTTTCTTATATAGAAATGCCACTTCTTCGGCTGTGATCTCAAAATTATTGGTTAAGAACTCAAAATAACGGTTCTTCTCATCTTGGTATGCCACCTTTCGGAGCTTAAGCGATTTCTTAATTTTATACTGCTTACATCCTTCTTCGTTCTCCGGATAGTATTCTAATTCTATGGTCTGATCTTTTAGAACCTTAGCAACACCTTTCTTTCGATAGCCTATTTTATGTGTTTCTATCACAATGTATACTGCATTCTTTTTTAAGCGAGTGACAAAATAAACTTGCTGATTGGTCCACAAAGCAAATTGATGATAATAGTTGTAGGCTTTGTCGAATACTATCATGCTGTGCGATATGAGTTCCAAACTCTTAAGAAAATTTTTGTCATGCACCTTGGCTGCTGTAACCTTTACAAACCTGCCTACGGACTGTACTGCATCAATGAGCATATGTACCTTAAGGCCGCCTTTCTTTTTACCATCTCCTTTGGGATTACGTCCAACGCCTTTGAGCACATCACTAAACAAGCGAATAGTTGTAGAATCAATCAAAAGCACTTCTTTGAAAGTCAAACCATAAGTTCGGCTGTCCGACAAAAATGACTGATACTTCTTTACTAACTCAAAATATAATGACTCGAAAAAACGATGGTCTCGATTACGCAATCCATCGCCTGCTGTACTCTTGGCTGGAGCTTTATCCAGTCCTAAATGGTTTAACTTTCCTCCCAAAGCCCGCATGCCTTCACAGGTTTCAGTCATTGAATCACATCGGCTGAAAATCCCAAACAGCATGGTAATTATATGCGTTCTGGTCTTAAAAGCCTTGTAATAGCGGTCGCAGTCATGATGTTTAATTAGTGTTGATATGTCTACGACTTTTAACAAATCTATTATCTGTTTGAAGATCGGCTGACCGACAAAATTTATTTCCTTATTTTTACTCATGTTGTAAAATGTTTCGCAAAATCAATTTACAACTTTGAGGGGAAACCTCTTGGGAGTACCCTCTTTTAATAATTTAGTCGGTCACTAGTGAAAATAAATATTTATAATCAGAGTGGGAACAAAGACACGCCCTGCCTCCTTTGGAGGCGTAGGGCAATTTATCCCCTTACAGGGGTTATTATAATGCCCCATCCTGTGGGTGGGGATTTTTACTTTACCAGGCTGCTATCTTTTTGCGTAGCAATGGGCTGATCAATAAATTTTTGAGATGATGAAGGCAATTTAATACTGTACTCTTTCTTTCTTGAATTCGTTAAATAGGCTTCTCTTAACCACGGATTCAGGTTTTTTAGCTCTTTATACGTAGTTCCGTATTTTTGGGCAAATGTAGCAAAGTTCTTTACACCAGTGTTGATTGTTAGATCAGTTGTTTTGATTACCGGATAAAGATCTTCCTTCTTCACATAAAAGCCGTAGTGTTCGGCATTTTGTAATATTTCCTTAATAGCCAGAATGCGGTATACATAACGTCCAGTTTCCTCACCCAATAATAAGTCATAATAATTATCCGTTTTCTGACGATCAAGTTGACGATTTACGCCTGAGCGACCTGCATTGTAGGCTGCCGCTGTTAGTGTCCAACTTCCATAATGATCATACATCTTCTTGAAATACTTACACGCAGCTACTGTTGCTTTTTCAATATGGTAGCGTTCATCTACTTCGGGCGTTACTTCTAAACCATATTCTTTACCGGTGGCACGCATAAATTGCCATAGACCGACTGCTCCGGCAGGAGATTTTGCACGAGGCATAAAGCTACTTTCAATCAGTGATAGGTACTTGAAATCATCCGGAATGCCTTGTTCTTTTAAAATCGGCTCTATTGTTGGGAAGTAACGATTGGCTCGTTTAATAAAAAGAATGGTTTGCGATTGCCAATAGGTATTTACGAGCAATTCACGATCGAAACTTTCTTTTACATCATATCGATCTATTGGCGCATTTTCGCCTGCAAAATTGATAGACTGGGGAATATCCAATGATGAAATAGCATAACTACTTTCATTCGATAGTTCTTCAGCCTGCACGGTCGGTTCTGATGAATGGATGAATAATTGTGATATTAAAATAAGTGCAATAATTGCAGCAGAAACAGATAACAACTTAGTGTAAAAATTCGTTTTCATAGCCTCTCAAATCAACCTTTTATAAACGGACACCAAAAATAATTTTTAGGCTTAACAAACCAAAAAACGTGCCGTGATAGTTATTAACAAGTCGAATTTTATCCAATAATGTGTCGTGGGTATAAGTAGTACGCCAAAGACTGAAAAATGTTGTAGAAAATATAAAAAAATAGGAACTTAAATTGGTTTTATAAGGTGAACAATTACAGAGTGATAATTCTTTTTGTTTAAACATGATATATTTAATAATTTACGGCGCTACTCAGGAAAACAATTGAACATGCAAGAATCATTTAAAATTAAGCAGATAATTGACACATCGCTCGAACCGGCTGTTGCGTTTCGTAAGGAGGGGTTTGAGGTGGTGTACGTTAACGATGCTATTAAATCTCTGTTTAATTTAAACGATATGGATGGTGATTTACGTTTGCGTCATTTTTGTTCTCGTGCTGACATATTCAATGAACGATCGGCCGTTGAAATGTTTAGTAAATTAGAACTTGATTCACCTGTTATTTATGATTGGCCTGTTCGCTTAAATGAAATAAGGTGGCTTTCTGCCTACATTCGATTGCTCTCTGTTGAAGACGAAACCTACATTATCGTTGTTTTTCGTAATAATACAAAAGCCAAGGAAAGCCTGCAGCGTTTGGACAAGATGGTGGCATTCAGGGAAGTGCTTGATCAGCTTCTTATATATAATACGAATATCAATGTTGTTGAAATACCATCGTTAATTGATCAGGCACTGGAGCTGGTTGGAAAGTTTTTCGATTGTGACCGAAGTTATGTGTTTGAATACAGTGACGATTTATATTTCAAATCAAATATTAATGAATGGTGTGCACCAGATGTTATTCCTTACATTGATGAATTGCAGGATCTGCCCACTAATGCCTTTCCATATCTAAAGGAGAAATTATTTAAGCTCGAGGTTGTTTGTTTTGATGACATCTATGACCTGCCTGATAATGCTATTGAAGAGCGTGAAGAGTTTGCTAAAGAAGGCATACAGTCTATTTTGATGATTCCTTTTAGTGAAGGGAAAAAACCACTTGGGTTTATAGGTCTTGATCATGTACATCTAAAAAAGCATTGGAGTAAAGGTGAGGTGTCAAATTTGAAATTACTGGCACGCAGCTTTGCCAACTTTATTGTGAGGATGCGCAATGAAAAGCAAATAATAGATAGTAAGTTATTGTACGAAACGCTTTTTGAAGCGGCCAATGATGGAATAGCAATCATTAAGAAGGGGCGATTGATAGATGTTAATCCCAAGGGACTCATTGAAATGCGTTGTTCAAAGGAGTTAATCATTGGTAAGACCGCCGTTGAATTATCCGCTATTTCACAACCAGATGGAAAATCAACGTCCTACACGAATGTATATTTGAGTGAAGCAGAAAAGGGTATTCCTCAAAAATTTGACTGGCGATTAAGACGATTTGATGGAACAGAATTTCTGGCACAGATTACGCTAAATCAATTCCAGATAAAGAATGAAAAGCTGGTAATTGCCATTTTCAGAGATATTAGCAGGCATCAACTCACCGTTGATAACCTCATTAGTAATCAGGAAAACTTAAAGAAGGAAATTGAAAGTTTTGTTCACCCGTTTGAAGATGTTACTCAGATAACTTTGCTGAATGTTTTTGACATTGAGCAATTGCAGAACGTTCAGGATGCATTTTCATATGCGACAGGTATATCTTCGATAATAACTGATACCAAGGGAAATCCGATTACCAAAATATCATTTACAAATCCGGTATGTTCGCTCGTTCGTGATACTGAAGAAGGAAGCCAGATGTGTATAAAAAGTGGCAAAGAGTTGGGCGAGATGGCTAGTAAGCAATTAAAGCCTGTTTCACGCCCTTGTCTGGCATGTGGCTTTATTGATGCGGCTTCACCTATTATTGTGGATGGACATCATATTGGCAATTGGGTAATAGGGCAGGTACGGCCAAAGGATCTTGATATTGACCGGTTGTTAGAATATACGCGTAGTTTGCAGTTGCCAGACAGCGAAGTTGTTGAAAGTTTTAAGGAGCTGACTCAGCTGGCACCTGAACATTTCGATAAAATTCTGAATCTTCTAAATGTTTTAACAATTGAGTTGTCTGATTTAGGCTATAATAACCTTAAGCTAGCGAAAACAATTAACGAGCATCTTAAGATGGAACGTGAACTTCGTAATGCGAAGCAGAATGCAGAAGAAAGTGATCGTCTGAAAACGGCTTTTTTGGCAAACCTGTCTCATGAAATCCGTACGCCTATGAATGGTATCGTTGGTTTTTCAGAGTTGCTGCAGTACGATGGGCTTACGCCTGATGATCGTCGTGAATACGTACGTTTGATACATCAAAGTTCCAGCCAGCTATTGAGTATTATTAATGATATAATTGATATTTCAAAGATTGAAGCGGGACAGATGGAGGTGCGAGCACGTTATTTTGACTTGACCCGTCTAGGAGTGGAATTGTATTCTTTCTTTCAGGAAGAAGCCGACAAAAAAGAGATAGAATTGATCTTTGAAAATGCTGAACAAGGTGAATTCGAATTGTTCTCGGATGAAGTTAAACTGCGACAGGTATTAACGAATTTAATTTCAAATGCGATTAAGTTTACCTCGGAAGGAAGTGTTCGTTTTGGCTTTATCGACATAAA
Source organism: Saccharicrinis sp. UBA6048 (assembly GCA_002429115.1). Lineage (GTDB taxonomy): Bacteria > Bacteroidota > Bacteroidia > Bacteroidales > Marinilabiliaceae > Carboxylicivirga. The sequence continues at coordinate 5,215 of DIYS01000228.1, forward strand.
TGAGATGGAACTGGAATTATTTGTTCAGGATTCAGGTGTTGGTATTGATGCCGATGATCTTGAATTTATCTTCGATCGATTCTGGCAAGCGAAAGATACGGATGTGAAAAAAGGAGGCACAGGGTTAGGACTTGCTATTACCAAAGCATACATTGAATTATTAGGAGGGCATATATTTGTAGAATCTGATTCCGAGAATGGAACACGATTTAGCTGTCGAGTTCCTAAATCTATAAAATAGTCAAACAAAAAAGAGAAGCTCATTGAACTTCTCTTTTTTTATATCGTATGTGTTTAGTCTTAAACAATACCAGCAAAGCCCATAAAAGCTAAAGCTAACAGACCTGCAACAATTAAAGCAATTGGCGTACCCTTCATACCTTTTGGTATATCCATCAAATCCAATTGCTCGCGGATACCGGCAAAAGTAATTAATGCTAATCCAAATCCAATGGCATGAGAAATTGCGAAGATAACTGACTTAACAATGTTAGTATCTTCCAATTTAAGAGCCAGGATGGCAACCCCCAAAATCGCACAGTTGGTCGTAATCAATGGTAAGAATACACCTAATGCCTGATACAAAGGAGGACTTACTTTCTTCAGGATAATCTCAACCAATTGTACCAGTGAAGCAATCACCAAAATAAAAGTGATTGTTTGCAAATACTGTACGCCAAATGGTTCAAGGATGGCCTTCTGTATAAAGAATGTAACAATAGTTGCAATCACCATCACAAAAGTCACGGCACCTGTCATTCCAATCCCGGTAGATATCTTTTTTGATACACCAAGGAACGGACAAATTCCTAAAAACTGGCTCAGTACAATGTTGTTAACAAAGATGGCCGATATAACGATTAATATATATTCCATAATTTAAGCCTCCTTTTTAACCTGGTTAATAAATGCGATTAAGTAACCTAAGGCGATAAAAGCTCCAGGTGCTAAAACAAACACAAGCATACCGTAATCTTCAGGATAAATAGCTGTGCCGAATAGTTTTCCACTTCCCAGTAACTCTCGGATAGAACCCAGCATTGTTAGTGCCATGGCAAATCCAAGTCCCATGCCTAAGCCATCAACGATGGATGAGCCCAGGTTATTTTTCGAAGCAAAAGCTTCGGCACGTCCAAGTACCAGACAGTTTACCACGATCAACGGAATAAATAATCCCAATGAATCGAATAATGCCGGAACATACGCCTGCATGGTCATTTCAACGATGGTAACAAAAGTTGCAATAACCACAATAAATGAAGGGATGCGTACTTTATCCGGGATAAAGTTCTTGATTAATGCCACCACTAAATTCGACATTACTAATACGAATGTAGTAGCCAGTCCCATACCCAGTCCATCAATGGCCGATGAAGTTACACCCAGGGTAGGACACATTCCTAAAAGAAGCGTGAATACTGCGTTCTCTTTGAAAAAGCCTTTTGAAAAGTTATTCCACTGATTCATTGTGCACCTCCTTCCTCAACCGAGGTATTTGAAGCAACCGGCTGGCTGCCTTGATTTTTAGAATACGTATCATAAGCTACGCGGATTGCATCAAGAAATGCACGCGAGCTGATGGTTGCCGCTGTAATAGCATCTACTTCGCCACCATCTTTACTAACTGTCAGATTATTAGATTTCGGATGCTTGCCAAGTATGTTTTGATTGCCTTTATCGGTTTTAAACCAATCGGCCATTTTTGTTCCAAGGCCCGGAGTTTCTTTATGCTCCAATACCTGGTAGTTAATAATGGTACCATCAGGTTTTAAGCCAACCATCACTTTAATATTACCACTAAAGCCCTTGTTGGTTTGCGTTTCAATAGCCACGCCAATTAACTCACCGCCTTTTTTGGCTGGAAATAGTTTCAACACGAAACCTTCATCCGATGTTAGTTCGTACATTTCGTCGCCAGGATTATTATCGAAGCCTGGAACAACTTCTTTTATCGCAGCTTGCTGTTTTGCAGCTTTAGCCGCTTCAATAGGTCCTTTGGTGAGCTCATACATAAAGCCCAACGAAGCCCCTGCCACACATGTGATTACCAGCAGGGTTAAAACCATATTTTTAAGCGTCGATTCTGTTTTTGCCATGATTTTATATTTTATCCTGCTATGCCTTGGCTGGTTTAACAACCTCGCCAAAACGTTTAGGTTTCACATATTTGTCAATTAATGGAACAAAGCCATTCATAATAAGAATAGCGAAGGACACACCTTCAGGGTAAGCTCCAAATACACGGATAACGACAGTTATGACACCGATGCCGATACCGTAAATGATCATCCCTTTGTTTGCCATAGGGGAACTCACATAGTCAGTGGCCATAAATATAGCGCCCAGCATTACACCACCTGTTAATAAGTGGAACAATGGTCCTGCAAATTGATCAGGGCTGGCTAGATGAAGGATTCCGGTGAAAATGGCAATGGAGCCTAACACAGCCACCGGGATATGCCATGTAATGATTTTGCGGATCAACATATAAACCAATCCTAGAAGTAATGCAGCTGCAGCAATTTCACCTGCTGAACCACCTGATTGTCCAAAGAACAATTCAGTTAAGGAAGGCATATCGGCATGGCTCATTAAACTGCTTACTGATTCGCCATTTGCTAACCCTTCTTTCATAATAGAAAGCGGCGTTGCTCCGGTTTCAGCATCCAGGTAATGTGCTTGTGATTCTATTGGTTTTGGCCATAAGGTCATCTGCACAGGGAACGAGATCAATAAAAACACACGTCCTACCAATGCCGGGTTAAAAGGATTGTTTCCTAATCCTCCAAATGACATTTTACCAATTCCGATCGCCACCAAACTACCAATAATGATAATCCAGATTGGCAGATTACTTGGCATATTAAAAGCTAAGAGTAATCCAGTCAGGGCTGCAGAACCATCCATTACGGTTGATTCGCTTTTCATCAGGTATTTCTGAATGGCCCACTCAAAAAATACACACGACACAACTGCTGTAAGGGTAACTATAACGGCGCCAAGACCGAAATAATACAATGAAGCAGCTAGAGCCGGAAGCAGGGCTATGATCACCCCATACATGTTTTTCTTCACAGAGTCGCCACTGTGAACATGCGGGGATGGTGATACGGTTAACCTATTCATATTTATTAGTTTTCTTATTTTACTTTTTCTTACGAAAGCTGATAGTTAATGGCTGTCAGCTAATAGCTATTTTGTTCTGCTTCGCATGATTTGTCCTACTTTACCTTTTCCAAGGCGGATGTAGTCTAATAATGGACGACTGGCCGGACATGTATAACTACACGATCCACATTCGATACAATCCATTATATTTTCTTCTTCCGCACGTTCCCAGATCGCTTTATCGGAAACGGTCATCAGTAAATATGGAGAAAGTCCCATCGGACAAACAGACACACATTTAGAACAGCGAATACATGCTTCTACCTTAGCTCTTTTGGCAATCTCCTGTGGCATAATTAATATACCGGAACTACCTTTTGTAATTGGCACCTCTGTTGATGACAATGCTTTACCCATCATAGGTCCACCACCAATCACCTTACCTGTATCTTCTGGAAGTCCACCAGCAGCATCAATCAGCTGATTGAGCGGTGCTCCAATACGAGCCATGAAGTTAGATGGTTTCGAAACAGACTTTCCGGTTACTGTCACCACACGTTCGAATAATGGCTTGTTCTTTTGAACAGCCTCATAAACGGCCAATGTAGTTCCCACATTCTGAACAACCGCACCTACTTCAATAGGAAGTTTTCCGGATGGAATCTGACGCCCGATACAAGCATCAATTAACTGCTTTTCGCCTCCTTGTGGATATTGAACTTTTAACGACTGAATGGAAATGCCAGCATACTTTGCAGCCAATGCTGTCATGTGCTCAACCGCATCCGGTTTATTGTTTTCAATACCAATAATTGCTTTGTCAACTTTTAAAGCTTTCATCAGTATCTGCGTTCCTACCATGATCTCATCACCCTTTTCCATCATCAACTGATGGTCGGCAGTCAGGTATGGTTCGCACTCAACACCGTTCAGAATAAGCACCTCGCACTTTTTACCCGGAGGAACCGATAGTTTAACGTGTGCCGGGAATGTAGCACCACCTAGTCCTACAATACCTGCTTCACCAACTTTTTTAATGATTTCTTCTGATGTTGCTGAGATTTCTGTTACTAAATCTTCCGAACGGTCGATGCTTTCATCCCATACGTCACCATCGGTTTTAATGATGATGGCCTTACGCTTGTATCCACTCGCATCTAAAATTTCATCAATCTTAAACACCGTACCTGACACAGGTGAGTGAATATTGGCGGAAACAAAGCCGCTTGATTTAGCGATTAACTGACCTACTTTAACTTCGTCACCTTTTTTTACAACAGGTTCAGAAGGTGCTCCAATATGTTGGGCAATAGGAACCGAAACTTGCTCGGGAACGGGCAAGACCTCAATCTTTTGTCCGGCTGAGAATTTGTTTTCTGCCGGATGAACCCCTCCTAGTGAGAATGTTTTTAACACGATTGGTCCTCCTATTTTATAATGTTTTTACTTATTTTATTTAAAGCTGATAGCTTATGGCTACTAGCCGATAGCTATTTATTGTCTTCGGACTCCCCACGATAGTTATCGTGGCTTCGGACTCCGTGCTTTGTCTTTTACTCCGCTTTTTCAACAACTGGTTTCTCCACCTTTGGTTTTGGAGGTGGAAAATTAACCATGTGAATGGCGTTTGTTGGACATTCAGGTACACACTTACGGCATAGTTTGCACTTGTCGTAATCGATGTAAGCCAGGTTGTTTTCAACAGTAATGGCTTCGAAAGGACAGATTTTCTGACATTTCTTACAGGCTATACATGCTGTTGAACAAGCCTTTTTGGCAGCAGCACCTTTATCCGTGTTTATACACGATACAAAAATGCGGCGGCTCTTAGGACCTTTTTTACGCAACTCAATGATGTTTTTAGGACATGCGTCCACACAAGCTCCACACGATACACAGTTATCTTCGATAATCACCGGAAGACCTGTTTTTTCATCCATGTACATGGCATTAAAAGCACAGGCATCAACACACTCGCCTAATCCCAAACAACCGTTTGAGCAGCCTGTTTCGCCACCGTAAAGTGAAGAAGCAATTGTACATGAAGTAGCACCATCGTATTCAGTGATGCGTGGTCTGTTTTCGCATGTTCCGTTACAGCGTACAACGGCTACCATAGGATCAGCTGCAGCAACTACTTTACCAAGAATGGAAGCAGCTTCACTCATCATATCGGCACCACCAACCGGACAGTTTAAATCTGAAATGTCATCAGACTTAACCATGGCTTCGGCAAATGCTCTACAACCTGGAAAACCACATCCACCACAATTGGCTGCAGGCAGTACTTCTTCAACCTGATCAATGCGTGGATCCTCAAAAACCTTGAATTTTTGAGCAACAAAATATAGGATGATGGCAGCTAAAGCTCCCAATACTCCTAACGAAATTATAGTTATCAGAACAACATTCATATTTAGTTGATTTGATGTTTTATAGTAAATGAAAATGTTCGTTTTAATTTGTCCTTCTGTAAAAAGATGACAATGTAATATGGCACTAAAATGGCTAATGCTAATGCTCCGGATAATAAATCATTGGCGGTGATATAAAATGTAATGATTAGTGTGGCAAGCATTAAAAGTATTGGATATATATATGCCAGCAATGCGGCTTTAGGAGCAAGGGATTTTTTACCGAGGATCATGACCCTTTGTCCGGGTTGTAAACCTTTTTCGAATTGATAGATGTCGATAAGCTTGTCTTGCAAATCGGCCGCTGTGCACGATCCTTTGGCATGACAGGACGCACAAGCCGATTCATTGACAATTCTAACCTTAACCAACTGTGGACTTACTTCCGCCACAATGCCTTCATGTTCTATGTATTGTATATCTGCCATAATACGTAGGGTCACAAATGTAACGAAGTAATATAATTGTTAGCACTTGCGATAGATATTTGTATTTAGAATGAATTAAAATAAAGCGATGTACTTACAGTTAAACAGCTATTATCTAGTTGTATTGTATGGTACAGTTTGTAATTAATTGGATGTAAAAGAATTATAAAGAAAAAAATCGGCAATAAAATTGGTTGGAAATTGTAAGGGATTGCGAATTCTGTTTTGTGTGATTTTTTTAGCGTAGATAAAACGGAGCTTACCCA
>DIYS01000116.1 GCA_002429115.1 Saccharicrinis sp. UBA6048
ATAAAGCGTATAAAGAGTAGCTTCAAAAGGAGGAGAGTGACGTAAACCCGTTCCCCTCCTGAATTTTAGGAGGGGTGCCTACAGGCGGGGTGGTATGTATTTTTTTAAATGCGTTCACCCTGCGATAAAAGCCCAGATATCAAATAGGGAAATTACTATTAAAACATTGATAGACCAATCTTTATCTTTTAACCACAAATTTAGTTTTGCTGATTTTTAATTCTCAAATTACACCAATTTCTAATTCTGCTATGAGGAAGAAATCAGTGTTAATTCGCGCAATTCGTGGATCTACTTTAATTACTTTCGCTTTAAGTTCAAATAGGAATAATTCAGTTGAGTCTTTTCATCGGTAAAAGGGCCTTCTTCACTTTCTACATTCCACTCCTCCATATTAATATTCGGGAAGAAGACAGTAGCCTCTTCGAACGCATGGTCGATCTTTGTTATAAACAACTCATCCGTATTTGGCAGGAACGTATTGTAAATCTCACCTCCTCCAATAACAAATACTTTCTCATCGTTCTCACAAAGGGCAAGAGCTGCATCCAAACTATTAACTACATCAGCACCTGGAGCCTTGTACTCTGCCTGACGCGTAATTACTACGTTTCTTCGATTGGGCAACGCGCCTTTAGGCAAGGCTTCAAAGGTTTTACGTCCCATTAAGATGGTATATCCTGTAGTTAAAACTTTGAAACGTTTTAAATCGGCGGAAATATATGCAAGTTGGTCGTCACCTTTGCCAATACCATTGTTTTGGTCAATGGCAACAATCATTGATAGAATCATAGTTTAAACATTTAGATCGCTGCGCTAATAGATACTAGACTATTAGAAGTTTGCAGAATACAATAATAAAATAGGACTACACAGAAATAGCCCCTTTAATATGTGGATGCGCTTCGTAGTTTACCAATTCGAAATCCTCAAACACAAAGTCATCAATATTTTTTCGCTCCGGATTAATAATCATCTGTGGAAGCGATTTTGGCTCCCTGGTCAACTGTAACTTAACCTGCTCAACATGGTTCATGTAAATATGTGCATCTCCAAGGGTATGGACAAAGGTACCTGGTTTTAATCCGCACACTTGGGCCATCATCATGGTTAAAATCGCATAAGAAGCAATATTAAATGGTACGCCTAAGAAAATATCAGCACTTCGCTGGTACAACTGGCAGCTCAACTTACCTTCTGCCACATAGAACTGAAATAAAATATGACAAGGCGGTAATTGCATATCATCAATAGCACCCACATTCCAGGCACTCACCAAATGACGGCGCGAATCAGGATTGTTTTTAATGCTGTCGATTACTTCTTTGATCTGATCAATATTCCCACCTTTATAATCGGGCCATGAGCGCCACTGATAGCCGTATATTGGCCCCAGTTCACCGTCTTCTTTCGCCCATTCATTCCATATGCGCACACCATTATCCTGCAGATATTTTACGTTGGTGCTGCCTTTTAAAAACCACAGTAATTCATGAATGATCGACTTAAGATGTAGCTTCTTGGTTGTTAACAACGGAAAACCTTCGCTCAGGTCAAAACGCATCTGATGTCCAAATACGCTGATGGTACCAGTGCCTGTTCTGTCTTCCTTTTTAACGCCTTCATCTAAAACCCTTTCGAGTAAGTCTAAATATTGCTTCATGCTACTACTAAATTTTAAACTGCAAACAAAAATAGCTAAAAATATAATGATTTAGGAGAGGTATTTCTTATTTAGAATAAGCTGTAGAAATAAGTCTTACTAATTTTAAAACTTTACCACGAAGACGCGAAGTCTACAAAGAAAAAATCTTAGTGTTCTTTGATTCTTTGCGGTGAAAAATTGACAAGAATAAATTCGACAATAGATCGTTTTATTTAATGCTTACTTCTTAGCCACTGGTTTCAAATCAATCACAGTAATCACCGGATAATGATCCGAAACATTTTCTTTGATCCGTCTGAAGTTAAATGACTCAAAGCGTGGATCATGGAAAATAAAATCAATGCGGAATGAAGGAAGCGGACCATTGTAGGTACCTGCAAAGCCACGCCCCGATTCAACAAAAGCATCCTTGAGCTGACCTCTCATTTTACGGTAGACATACGATACAGGCGTATCATTAAAATCACCACAAACAATGGCCGGATAAGGTGAATTAGATATATGCCGTCCAATATTCTCAGCCTGCGTTGCCCGATGTTCAAAAGCAGTACTTAGCTTATGGGTAATAGCTTTGATCTTATCTTTACGTTCCTGCTCATTTTGAAAATTCAGGCTGTCGAGGAAGTTCAACTGCTGACGGTTAAATTTTATCGATTCAAGGTGGTTGTTGAACACCCGTACTCGCTGATCAGCTACTTCAATATCTGTATAAATAGAGAAATTATTGGATGCTTCAAACTTAAGACTCTTTCGCTCCACAATTGGGTACTTACTAAAAGTTACCAAACCGAAATTACGATTACTGCGTTTACCTGAACTATACTCCACATGACGATAGCGGTATTGCGATAATCTGCGGAAAATATAATTCTCGTTGTAGACCTTATTCTTTTTCTCAGTAAAAAACTCCTGAAGACATAAAACATCAGGATTTTCCTTTTTTATTAGATCGAAGATTTTTTCATTAGTTCCCTTACCAATCCACTGATAATAATCCAACATCCGCGCATTAAGGCTCATCACTTTAAGAGGCTGTACCATTTCTTTTGGCTCAGCCGTTTTACCTCTCCACTGAAAGGTATGTGTCCAATGCGACCAGGTCAATAAAATAGCGATCAATGGAATTAAGGCCTGCCACCTGCGTTTCAGCACCCAGAAAACAAATAATAGAAAATTGAAAATCCATACAAATGGGTAGATATACCCCATAAAAGCAAACACAGACGTATGGGCAGGACTAATGTATGCTGTCAGAACTGAGAACAGCAATAGACCTGAAGCAATCAGGCTGATTAAGGTTACTATTGATTTAAAAAAGCGTCGTAACAAATTTACTTATTTACTGGCGTCAAATAGTGTTTGTTTTTCTTCTTTACTTAAGCTGTCATAGCCACTGGCTTTTATCTTCTCCAGTATGCGGTCAACTTCTTTCTGCTTGCTTACCCTTCGCTCATTATACTCCAAATCGCTCATTGGCCGGCGATGCGTCACTTTTAACTTGGACTTTCGTTTGAAGATACTAAGCAATCGATCCATAAACCGGTTAAATCCCATTGTAACGTCCTTTCCTTTACTTATCGAGCTTCCATAAAAATAACCGAACATGGCACCTCCAATATGGGTGATATGTCCACCCGTATTATCTAATGTTGGAATACTAATCAAATCCAGGATCAATGCCACTAAAGCGATATACTTCAATTGAACTGGTCCGAAGAATAACAAGTGAATTTTATGGTTTGGAGCATATTTAGCCACTGCAAACAAAATAGCCATTACCGAACCTGATGCCCCCATCATTACAGCAAAAGGCACTTGTTGCTGAAATGCGGGAATAGTATTGTAACTAATCAGATAAAAAACAGCTCCTGACAAACCTCCAAGGAAATACACCCCTAACAGTTGACGTGGATTTAAAAACTCAAGGAAAATTCGTCCAAACCAGTAGAGGTAAAGCATATTAAACAGGATGTGTAGAAAATCGTAATGCACAAACATGTAAGTCAAAAGCGTCCAGGGTTTAAAGATCAAGGCATTCAAATTTGCCGGAACAGAAATCCACTGAAGTAAGGTATAATCATGAACACTAGCAGAATTTAATCCGAATGTATAGAAAACCTGAAGTAGCCGTATTAATACAAATGCCCCAATATTAATATAAATCAATTTGGTAAGAGCACCACCTTGGCGATACGACTGTTTTATTTCTTCAAGTATTCCCATATCTTTTTTAAGCTGATAGCTTCTAGCCTATAGCCATTAGCAATTTATAGTATTAATAAACTATTTTGATCATTTAGCTTCAATCTTCCGTCATCTGTCCTCGGTCATCTATCCCTTAAATCAACACAGGCTCGTATCTTACATTTACTGTTTACTTATCTAAGCTACGATCATTATTCTTCACTCTCCACTTTTCGTTCTTCACTTCTCACTCTTAGTTATTCACTTTCAAATCCCCTTCTTATCCCAATACTTTATCAAGATAAAACCAAAAATCATTCCGCCCAAATGTGCCCAGTGAGCTACATTATCAAATGAGAAGTTTGCAACCCCCATAAATAGCTCAGCCACACCGTAAATAATTACAAAATACTTGGCCTTAATTGGTATTGGAGGAAACAATAACATCAACTCAGTATTTGGAAACAACATACCAAAGGCTAAGAGGATACCAAATACGGCTCCTGAAGCACCTACCATTCCGCCATTTAACACGAGATTAAAATCTCTCATATCAGGATTAGTGAAATTCTTATACTCCCGCAAAGCCGCAGCTCCCTGCTCATATACAATGGCAATCTGTTCTTCTGATAATAATGCAATAGCACTGTTATAATCAATATATTTAAAAATCAATTGAATCACGCCAGCACCAATTCCCGTGATGGTATAATACAGGAAGAATTTCTTGGGTCCCCAGTATGTTTCCAATACTCGACCAAACATAAACAGGGCAAACATATTGAAGAATAGATGCATAAAATCGGCATGCATAAACATATAGGTACCAAACTGTGCCGGATGGAAATTTTCTGATAGAGGGAAGTATAATCCAAGATAATTGGACAAATCGATTCCAAAAGAACCTCTTAGCACCCAGGTTGCCAACAAAAACAAGGCATTAATAATCAATAAATTCTTTGTAACCGGCGGGAGTCCCGCAAAAGGTGACGGACGATAATTCATCTGTTATATATTTTAATGTGTTGCGCCTTTAGCTACAACATCGATGCCAATACTATATAATCTCTAAAATAAGTCTTTTACTTCAATTTTATCAACTAATTCCTTCAAGTCATTCTGCCATTATGACATTTATACCAAGAGCCAACATTAAATTAATAAGGCATTTGGTATTATACAAAACGCTTTTGCATTTCATCGGTATCCATAATGGAGATAATGGTTTTACCCGAAGGTGAAAAGTTTGGAACCTGACAGGCGAATAGCTGATCAAACAGTTCGCTCATCTCTGGCTGAGTCAGTGCTTTTCCATATGGTATAGCGGCACGCTGCGCTATTGAGATGGCCACCTGCTCGGTTAATTCCTTTTGTACATCCACTTCACCATCTCTAAAGTCGGTCAGGATTCCATCGATTAACTCAGCCGCCGAAACATGCTCAAGCCCTGCTGGTGTAGATAAAACTCTGAATGATTCTTCATTAACCTGCTCCAGCTCCATTCCCAAGGTCATCAAGTCCCCTTGCAGCTCTTTTACCATCGCCATTTCTTCGGGACCGAAACACAACTCTTCGGGGAACAAGCATTTTTGTGACAAAGATGCGCCACTTTGCAGGGTGCGGATAAATCCTTCGAAAACAACACGCTCATGCGCCCGCTTTTGGTCGATCATCATTAATCCTGATTTAACCGATGTTAAGATGTAACGGTTTTTGAGCTGGAAAAAGCGACTGGAAGCACTGGCTTCTTCCTGTCCACCCGATGATAATATGGTTTGTTGTACAGGTTCTTCATGTGATGACTCAAAACTGGAAATTGGCTGTTGTTCCATTTCAACCGGCATTGAATCGACTATACCAGTCGCTCCATTCTCATTCCCATAAAGCTTCTCCCATCCATCCGTTGAACTTTTCGATTGGAAGGTGGCGGTTTGACCTCCTAAATTATAATCATTGCCTCCACCATAGCTTTTTTCTTCCTCAAACGGATTATAAAATGGATTGATCTCAACGCTTGGCTCCACCATTGGTGATTCTGTTTTAGCCACAGGTATCTCCACCTGATCGGTCGTATCAAAATCAATGGAAGGCATCATATTGTACTTACCAAGGCTTTCGCGAATCGCCGCATTCAAAATTTGCCAAATGGCCCGCTCATCTTCAAACTTGATCTCCGTCTTTGTTGGGTGAATGTTAACATCCACAATTTGCGGATCAACTTCCAGGAAAATAAAGTAAGCCGGAATGGTCTCAGGCTGAAGGATATTGCTGTATGCATCCATCACTGCCTTATGCAGATATGGGTGCTTCATAAAACGGTTATTCACAAAGAAAAACTGATCACCCATCGTCTTTTTAGCAAATTCTGGCTTACCAATAAAACCAGAAATCTTTACCATTACTGTGTCGGTATCCAGAGGCACCATATTGCTACCCATCTGCTTACCATTCATATTAACAACGCGCTGCTTAATATTACCAGCCGGTAAGCTAAACATCGGCACATCATTGTGAAGCAGTGATAATGCAATGTGTGGATTCGCCAGTGCGACTCGTTGAAATTCATTGATGATATGACGTAATTCCGTTGATGCTTTCTTAAGAAAACGACGACGAGCCGGCACATTGTAAAACAGGTTTTTAATACAGAACTGACTTCCAACCGGGCATTGAACAGGCACTTGTGATTCGACCTGCGAACCAGCTATATTTATTTGCACGCCGAGGTCATCCTCTGCTCTTCTTGTTTTAAGCTCCACTTGTGCAATAGCGGCAATGGAGGCCAAAGCTTCACCTCTAAAGCCCATGGTGCGTAAAGCAAACAGGTCGCTCGCTTCGCGTATTTTTGAAGTAGCATGACGCTCGAACGACATACGGGCATCCGTTTCATCCATACCGCATCCATTATCAATCACCTGTATCAGGGTTTTACCGGCATCTTTGGTGATGACCTGAACATCGGTGGCACCTGCATCAATCGCATTCTCCATCAATTCTTTCACTACAGACGCAGGACGTTGTATTACCTCACCAGCTGCAATCTGATTGGCAACCGAATCAGGCAATAACTGTATTACATTTGACATGTTGTGTGATTCTCTTTTTAAGTTTTAGATTTTTATTTTGGTGAGCAGGATGCTAATTAATCAGCAAAGAACGTTTCCAACCAAACCATTCCCTCCTGAATCAGGTATACTCCAAGTATCATAAGCGCAATAAGGATGATTACCAGGCGTAGGTTTGATTTACGCTTCTCGCTTCTGGATACCTCGTAATGCGACTTGATACGTCGACGCATGCCTCCCTTAATACGATCAGCGTAACCATCTTCTTTTTCATCATCGGTTAACAGTCCGAGTTCCTCTTTTATTCTTCTCTCCCTCTCTTCACGCTTCTCCTTTTGTTCATCGTAATAAATAGGATCATGCTGAAAAACACGATGACGGGCCGTTTTCGAAAATGTAAACTTCATCTTACTTTGTTTTTAGTATCAGGTGAGTGGTAGTATTTATTTCAATGTCCACCCTCATCCTGATAGTTGTGCCATACCTTAACTATTGCATCCGCACCTATGCAAAGATAACAAGTAATCATTAATTAAAGATACCTTAACAGGGCAATGCTGTCAACTAAGCTAATAAAGCGCTTTATTTGAGTACGAAGTGGGTAAAAATAAGGGTAAATAATAATGTGGGCAACACTGAGATCAAGTCTTTAGCGAATTCCGGTGCATGGTAATGAATTTTGGATAATAACTGCAGTGGTTGCACCGGTTTGATTAATATGATGTTTTCATAGGGCTGCATTACACTTCGCCCTATGCTGTTAGATATCGCCCTTTCAGGGCTTAATTTGAGTAAATAGGTGCTTATGACTATCCTAATGTCTTTCCGCAGTACTTGCAGTACCTGGCCTCCTCATCATGCCCTTCCTCTAGGCATGAAGGACAAACCCTTGTGTTCGTGGGCTTCCGGCTTTCTCTTACCAATTCACTGGTAACAATACCCGTAGGTACCGCAATAATGGCATAACCTATAATCATGATAAAACCGGCCACGAATTTGCCAAACACCGTAATCGGTGCGATATCGCCATAGCCAACTGTCGTTAATGTGACGATGGCCCAATAAACACTGTGCGGTATACTTTTAAAGCCCTCGTTATGCGGATTCTCAATCAGATACATGACTGTACCCATTATGACCACTACTATCAGCACCACAAATAAAAACACACCAATTTTATTCCTTGACAAGCGCAGTGCTTCCCATAGTGCACTGGCTTCTTTAACGTAACGTGTTAATTTTAAAACCCGGAATACTCTGATAAGTCGAAGAGAACGTACGACGATTAACATTTGTGTTCCTCCCATAAATAAGCCTAGATAGGTTGGCAGGATGGCTAATAAATCGATGATCCCGTAAAATGAAAAGATATATTTGCGCGGTTTATCAACTATCCATATGCGGAGAAAATATTCGGCTGTAAATAAAATTGTAACGATCCATTCGGCCAATGACAACCAACGGTCTGCTTCAGGCCATAAGGTGTCGTCACTTTCAATCATGACCAACACAATGCTCAATAATATCAGGATGATCAGAAAGATATCGAATCGTTTGCCCAGCCGTGTATCAGCCTCAAAAATAATACTATGCAGTTTGTTCTTTAGTGAGCTCATAAATGAACTTTGCTTGAATAAATGTTTAAGGAAATATGATATAAGAGTCTATTCACTACTCTTTCAAAGATAAGATACCTTTCAACTAAAAAAAATTTTCAGTTTGGAAAAGCCATTGTACTTTTACGCCTTTAAATATTCAAGTTATGACACGAGAAGATATCATTAAGGAATTCGAAGATGCACAAGTGGTTTTATCATCGTTTATGAATGATCCGGCTAACTGGGAAAAAATTGAAGCCTCAGGTGATATCATGGTTTCCGCAATTTCTGGTGGTCATACTATTTTCTCGTGTGGTAATGGCGGTTCTATGAGCGATGCTATGCATTTTGCTGAAGAGTTAACCGGCCGTTTCAGAAATAACCGTAAGGGCTTGCCGGCGATTGCTATTTCTGACCCGACTCACATCACATGTGTGGGTAATGATTATGGTTTCGACTATATCTTCTCGCGCTACGTGGAAGCCTCAGCTAAAGCCGGTGATGTTTTACTGGCGATTAGTACAAGCGGTAACTCCACCAATGTGATCAATGCTGCGCGACTGGCCAAAGAAAAAGGCATGAAGGTGATTGCCTTAACCGGTAAATCGGGTGGTGAGTTGGCTGAGATTGCTGATGTTGAGTTGCGAGCACCACACAATGGCTACTCAGATCGCATACAGGAGATTCATATTAAGATTATCCATGTACTAATCCAATACATCGAATCGAAGGTGGTTTAATAAAATTGTTGATTTGTTGATTTGTTGA
>DIYS01000107.1 GCA_002429115.1 Saccharicrinis sp. UBA6048
ATTTGTTAGATAGAAGGTTAATATCTTAAAATATCCCTTAAATCAGTTATTCTTGATTTTGAGAAACAGGCCGCTTACTACCCTTGGGCGGCCTGTTATTTTTTATCTAATGACAATAGTGGTTTTATCGTAAAAAGATAAATGTGGCAATCAGTATCCAAAAAATCCACTGAAACATCTTAAATAAGCCACCTTTAACAGAAGATGTTAATGCAATGATGATTTGCACCACAGCAAACATTCCGTAATTCATCCCGATAAAATTTAATGCCATGGTTGGGTCAAACTGACAGTTCTCAAAATTAATCCCCACCATTATCAGGATAAACGACGACAGAATTTGATAAAACGAGATGTAGTGAAATACGGATAATATCACATTCTTAGGAATTAAATCTAAGTCACACTCTTTAAATGGTTTCAGATACAATTTGGTCCCCATTGTAAAATGTCCAAGTGTTGCCAGGCCGGCAATAATTCCGGCCATTAATACCATTGTGTTCATACAATTAAATATTTAGGTTATTGAAATAATGATCAATTATCTTTTGTGCTTCAGCTTTATCCTGTTCCAAGATAATAATTTTAACACCCTCGGACTGTATAGGTTCATACATAAACACATTAAGTACATTATTCTTGGTGAAATTTGAGATATGTGCATCATTCAATAATGAGCGAATCATTTCAGCCTCCCATACTGTACCCGAGAAAATTTCAATGGTTTTATTTCTATCTGGAAAGCTCATGGCAGCAACATAGTTATTAAAATGACGAATGTCAAACTTTGTTGTGATGGCATATTGTAAAAACGATTTATGCCATCGCAATGCGAATACATTCTCGTGTAAACGCATATATGACCATGTCATCTGTCCAAATTCTACAGCAAGAAGGTTCATGACATGGTCACCCCTAATGCTGTTCTAGCAGACACATATGTGACGGCGTCATATATGTAAATTCTAAAGCAGGAGGCATTGTGACGCGGTCAGCTATCTAAATTCTACAGCAGGCATGCTCATTATGCTGTCATTTCGATGATTTCCAGAGCAGGCATTGAGATGACGTGGTCATATGTATAAATTCTTCGGCAGGAGCCCATATGACGCGGTCAGGTGTTTGATTTTTTGAGCCCCCGCTGGTGCAGATTTGCAATCAGTGCCTTGGCTACAACAACGTATCGCGGTTTTATAGCCACCATGTAAATAAAGGTGCGATCCGTAAAGGTGTATTATTTATCCACCACGCGTGGGGACACGCACGGTAGCGGGGGGCTATTAGCTAACTGTACATTAGTCGGACGACGAGTAAAAGAACCGTAAATTACAACTCGTGTAGATCACAACTCAAAACATCCTACCCAAAACCCAGAACTCTTTAACTCAATACTTCATTCTTACTTTTAATCGTATCTTTGCCGAAAATTACAAGAGATGAAGTTTGTAGAGTTTGGCTTACACCCCAAAATAACAAAGAGTATTGAAGAACTGGGCTATAAGCGTCCGACGGATATTCAGTATAAAGCAATTCCGCATATTTTAAAAGGGGAAGATGTATTGGCCATTGCCCAAACGGGAACAGGTAAGTCTGCAGCATTTGTTATACCTGCACTACAACTTCTGAGTAAAAAACGTAAAGACCGTGAAAAGGGTGTACGTTGTATCGTTATGGTACCAACACATGAGTTGGCTATGCAGATTACCGATGTATTTAAGCAAATTGGTAAGAATACGTCACTAAGTTTTACCGCTATTTATGGTGGTGTTGATTACAAAGATCAGGTAGAACGTCTGGAAAAAGGAACCGATATTGTTGTGTCGACACCAGGGCGATTGTTTGATTACATTAATCAAGGTGTGATAAAAGTATCCAATGCTGAGATGTTGATTTTGGATGAGGCGGATCATATGCTTGATCTGGGATTTTATAAGGACATTCAGGATCTGATTAAATATTTGCCAAAAAACAGGCAAACACTTTTCTTCTCGGCAACCATCGACAAAAAGATAAAGAAGCTGGCCTACGCATTGGTTCGAAAGCCGATTCGTATACAGATTTCACCTAAAAATCCGGTGGCTAAAAACATTGATCATTCCGTGGCTTTTATAAAGATGGATGATAAGCGTTTCTTTCTGGAGCGTGTTATGAAATCTAATCCAGATAAAAAAGTATTGGTATTCGTGCGTACTAAGGTACGTTGCGAACGAGTACTAAAAGCGATGGAGCGTGTTGGTATTGATACTGTTTCCATTCATAGTGATAAATCACAAACAGAGCGTGATGAGGTGATGAAGAAATTCAAGTCGGGAGAAGTAAAACTTCTGATTGCCACTGATGTTAGTGCTCGAGGAATTGATATTCCTAATGTTGACTTTGTGGTTAACTATGATTTGCCTGAGCAAGCTGAAAATTATGTGCACCGTGTAGGACGAACCGGACGAGGTAAGCAAAAAGGACATGCGATAGCTTTTTGTAGTTCGGAAGAAAAGGAATTGTTAACGGCCATTGAAGAGTACACCGGTTACCCAATTGACATTACCGATATCAACCATGAAGAATATGCCGATACCATTGATTTCTCAGCAGAAGCTCATAACGATTGGAAAACACTGATGCGCATGGCTGAAGAAGAGGAAGAGGCCTACCTGGAAGTAAAGAAGAAAAACGCTAAGAAGAAAGCAAAGAAAAAGAAGAAGTGATTACAGTGAAGAGTGAATAGTTAAAAGTGATTAGTGGAAAAGCTTTCGTATCCTCACATCATAAATCATATGTCTTAAATCCTTACTTCACTTCTTCAAAATCAACATATTCACCTTCGTTCTCCTGAGTGAAGGTGTTTTTCTTTTGTGATTTAGTATTAATTGTGACTTCACCCTCTTGTCGCTGTGCCTGATTGCGGTAGGCATTGGCTGCGTTTTGTTGCTGCTTTTGCATGCGTTCTACGCCTTTCTTCATCAGGAAAGGCAAAGCTAAGCGTCCAATGAACTTAAATAAATAGTAAAAGACAACTAAGTATAGTATGGTATTAAAAAGGCCTACTAGCATATTGAATTGTTTTTGCAAATATAGACTTTCGTCAATCAAATATCATGCAAAATATAATTAATCACTGTTGATCTGTCAAGGCGTCGCTAGGTGACAAAAGATTAAGCCAGAATGGCATAAAAGTGTTTACAACGTGATGTTCAAAAATAAACCCGCTCATCGAGCGCAGTCGAGATGAAAAATAACAAGTATTGATTATCAACAATTAATCACTTCGACTCCGCTCAGTGAACGGGTATCTGCAATTCTTTCAGCTTAGCTCAAGTGAGACACTAACTCTTCATCTTATTCGCTTCTTCAACAGCTTTCTGGAATACATCGTCAATCTTGTGCAGGATTGGATAAAAGCCTTCATTATCAATAATGTTACGCGTAATGTAGGCCTTTAGCTCTGTTTCAATCAGTTCTTTAGAAATATTAAACTCTGCTTGATTGAACTTAACACCTTTGTCTTTCGAAAATTTCAGAAAATCTTTAACGATATTCTGCTGACTCAGGTATGTGTCAAATTCATCGGCTGTCATTAGCTTCTCCAATTCCTTACGATTATCATCCGAGTACTTTAATGCATATCGATAAAGGATACCGTTAAATCGCAAATCAATAAAATAATCTGTAAACATGGTTGTATCGCGCGGCACAAAAATATCTGGCATAACTCCGCCACCGCCGTAGACTGTTCGTCCGTTCTTGGTTGTATATTTTAGGCTTTCGTCGAACTGTATGCTATCCTGATTAAAGAATTCGCCATGTTGGTAGCGGTTTAATATATCTTCATGGTAGGCATCTGAACCATTGTCATAGGCCTTTTGGATGCATCGGCCGCTTGGAGTATGGTAACGGGCTACAGTTAATCGCAGTGCTGATCCGTCAGGCAGTGGAATTTGTTGCTGAACGAGTCCTTTACCAAATGAACGTCGTCCGATGACCAAGCCACGGTCATTATCCTGAATGGCGCCTGCAAAAATCTCACTGGCCGAAGCAGAGCCTTCATCGATCAGTACAATCACCTTTGTGTCCTGGCATGTTCCAGCTCCGTTGGCATGTACATTTTGTCGTTTTTGTGCTTTCCCTTCAGTATATACTATCAGGTCTTTAGCCGGAAGAAATTCGTTACACAAGCGTATCGCTACATCAAGCAATCCACCCGAATTACCCCTGAAATCAATGATGACTTCCTGGCAGTTGTTGGCTTTCAACTTGGCCAAAGCCGTTAAAAATTCCTGGTAAGTATTTTGAGCAAAACGATCTACTTTAATATATCCGGTGGTTTCATTCACCATATAGCTGACATCAACACTGTAAATTGGAATACTACCACGTTTGATGGTAAAATCTATTAAGTCTTTATTTGGACGACGCAAAACACCAACTTTGACTTCGGTACCCATTTCGCCGCGTAACTTTTTCATAACGTCATTGGTGGCCATTTTTACACCGGCAATTATAGAATCATCAACTGTTACAATACGGTCGCCCTGTAATAAGCCAACTTTTTCTGAAGGACCTCCTTGGATCACCTGAATGACCATGACGGTGTCGTCTTGCATACTAAACTGAACCCCGATACCACCAAAATTACCCTGAAGTTCTTCATTAACTTTAGTCAGATCTTTGGCAGGAATATAAACCGAATGCGGGTCCAGATCCTTTAGTATTTCAGGAATAATTCGTTCCTCAATGGCCTGG
The DNA here is from genome assembly GCA_002429115.1 of Saccharicrinis sp. UBA6048. Lineage (GTDB taxonomy): Bacteria > Bacteroidota > Bacteroidia > Bacteroidales > Marinilabiliaceae > Carboxylicivirga. The sequence goes on from DIYS01000107.1 coordinate 4,738, forward strand.
CGATCTACCGTATCTACATATTCTTCTTCGATAAGATTCATTAATGCATCTAACTTGTTGGCTTGTGGATAAATCATTAAAGGATTACTGCTGCCACCACTTGGAGCCTTCACAAAGTTTCGCCCGATAAAAACACCTAACGCCACCAATAAGGCAAAAAGAAATGGCATTAGTATTTGTCTTGTTGTATTTGATTGCTTCATATTAAGCTTGTTATATCATTTGTTACTTTTCCTGATCAACGCCCAGAATTTGTCCTTCTTTTACCGTGATTAGTTCATTTTCAATATGTACGACTTCAATATTTGCCCGTTCTAATAGATCCAAGCCATCTGTATTGTGGTATTTCTCTGCAAAAACCACACGTTTAATGCCAGACTGAATGATTAGCTTGGAACATTCGATACACGGCGAAGCAGTGACATATAAAGTTGAACCATCAGAGCTGTTATTTGACCGTGCAACTTTTGTGATTGCATTGGCTTCTGCATGAAGAACATATGGTTTAGTGATATTGTTGCAATCTTCGCATTCATTTTCAAAGCCGGAAGGCGTTCCGTTATAACCATCACTGATTATCATCTTGTTTTTGACAATAATTGCTCCAACCTGTCGACGGTTACAATATGAGTTCTGAGCCCATATTCGCGCCATGGCCAGGTATCTTTGATCAAGCAAAAATTGTTTGGTTTCGTTTTTTGATGTGTCGCTGTGCATACTGTACTATTGATAAATACAAAAGTAACAAAATATGCTACCGACGAAAGATTCACGTCCAGATTAAGTTTAGACAAGCTCTGAATTTTAGGAGTGATGCCATTAAGCTAATGTAATTAACTGAAGAGGTTATCTATGGTTATTTATTAGGCATTACGAGAGTCAGCGAGGGTGTCCAAAAATTCGATATGCATCTTTATTTTAAAAGCGTCCATATTCGAAGTACAAGCAGTATTGGTGAACACCTTAATTCAACTGTTTATGTCGTTTACGATAGCTGTAATCTGCAATAAAAAGAATTCCTGTGACACAAAATGGGAACGTAATGGTCAAAACCGGGATCAGGCTTTTTACAACGGATTGATTCATAATGAAATTGTGCCGATATACAAAGTAGGAGAGAAAGAGCCCAAGTATAAGAAGGATGGAGCCACCAATTAGTTCTTTTTTCCAGGCTAATAGCAAAAAAGCAGTTAGTGCAAAGGAAGGAATAAGGTGCAAGATAAAGTCCCTGATTTGATGCCAGGTTTTTAAATCCGGATTAAAGGCATCCAAAGCAAATACCGAGACAAAAAGAATGGCCATAATACAGATAATTCGTGGAGCCCAGTATAGTATCTTTCCAACATTTTGCATAAAGAGAATATAGAGGCATGATGACTGGTTGTCAATAGAAAAGACGATGTTTTAGGAAATATCAAGGGATATGGGCGACCCGCTTAGCGGATGGAAAAATGAAAACTAACTTTCACGCAAAGTTCGCTAAGAAAGGCGCAAAGCTCGCAAATTATTATGAATCGTTTTATAGTTCTTTGCGATCTTTGCGTATTTCTTATTTTGCGTGCTTCGCGAGAAATATTTTAATTTTTGACATCCTCTTTGACTTAAGATGTTAATCCACTTTTCGCCACATAAAAGCAGCCACTACCATTAATATCAGGATAAGAACTGAGCTGATGATCGCTAATGTTTGTCCAATAGCAAATGATCGAGGTTCGAATCGGAATTCAATCGCATGTTCGCCGGCAGGAACCATCAATCCCCTTAATAAATAATTGGCTCTTATTATTTCTGCTTCTTCCCCATCAATGTATGCTTTCCATCCTTTGTCGTAATAAACATCGCTAAATACAGCCAGTTGATCCTGGTTGGTATTCGATTCAAAGATTAAATAATCAGGTGCATAGCTGGTTAATTCAATGTGTCCCATTATTGAATCCCTTGAATAGCCTTTAACCTTGTCGATAAATCGTTTTTCAACAACAGCCGTTGAACTTAAGTCTGTAGTACCCAATGCTGCTATTTCCTCATCAGGATTAGCCACTTCTTTAATAGTTTTAACAAACCAGGCATTGCCCATATAGCTTGGATTAAAAATCGGTGCGGCCCCTGGATTATAAATAAGATACTTGGTATTAAACATATTCAGTACCTGCATGCTCTCCAGGGCAGTTTCCAGGTCACCTGGTGTTTTTGCAGTTTGCAGTACATTCTGTAGCTCTTGGAAATTAGGACTTAGATAGTTGTCTGCCACATCCTGAAAACGACGCAATTTGGCGCCATGGAAGCCACCAACCGACTTGTGCCAATAAGGTGTATTTCCATCATTAAACGGATTTCGATAGATAGGGAAAACACGGTAATAATCATCCCGGTCTTTTAATATCTCCTGATCGGCTTTTGACTGAGCCAGTTCTTTACGAGCATTTGTGTTGCTAATAAAATCATCATTATTTAGGTAGCGTTTGGAAACACCCCACAGGTCGATGAAGATGATTAAAGCTAATCCCCATATTAAGTACCGCTTGCCTAATTTACCTTGTGCATAAAACCAGATAGATGCTGACCCCAACAAAATAAACACAAACGAACGCCATGCATCGGCTGTAAATAGTACCTGGCGTGCAGCAATCAGATTTGACTCAAGTAATTGGTACATTTGAGCATCTTGTCCTCCTTGGTTTATCTGGCTGCCGATTGCCTGTGCCTCCTGAGGAGACAAAAAACTATAGAAAGCTGTTGGGAATAAGGCCATTATTAAACTTAAGCCTCCCGTTAGACCAAATGCAATTGCAAACCATTTGCTGTCTTTCTTTAATTCTTCCGGTTTCTCAATAAGTATTTTCAAACCCAGGAATCCTAGCAGAGGCATGGCCATTGACGCCAATACCAGTGCCATTTCAACCGTTCTGAATTTGTTGTACAGCGGGAAATTATAGAACATGAAATAGTTGAACCATTGCAGGTTTTTACCCCATGCCAGCATGATCGAGAATACCGTGATGCCGATGAGCCACCAGCGCTCTTTGCCCTTATAATAAAAGGCCCCAATAAAAAACAGGAAGCAGATAAGTGCACCGGCATAAACCGGACCGCTGGTAAAAACGCGTCCGCCCCAATATTGACTCGACTGACCGACGTATTCTTTCAGTCGTGGGTCAACCTGTTTCATGGCTTCATCTGAACTGGCCAAAGTGGCAGATTCGCCACCAACTACATTAGGGATAAGCAATGTAAGTGTTTCATGCTTACCATAGCTCCAACCAAAGGCATAATCTATGTCAAGACCAGAGTGCTCTTTTTGTCCTTGTTTAGGCGTTAGTTCCGAAGCACCACGTATCGAATATTTTCCATATTCATAGGTTGTCCACAGGTTAGTGACATTTGGTAAAATAGCAAGTAAGGCGGCTAATCCAAGTATAGCAGTCGTTTGCGAAAAAGCCTTGAGTGTTTTTTCTTTAATGGCATACACCAATCGCGATAGTACGATAAATCCAACCATAAAAGCCAGGTAATAGGTTATCTGAACATGGTTGTAGGCAATTTCCATCCCCAAGGCAACAGCCGTGATAATACCACCAAGGAATCTGTTTTTATTGTAGGCAAAAAGCACACCGGCAACTACCGGAGCCATTAGAGCAATGGCATAGGTTTTCGTAATATGCCCGGCAATGATGATGATTAAATTATAGGAACCGAAAGCAAAAGCAATGGCACCAATGGCACTTAGCCAGTTATCGAGCTTCATGCTTAAGAGTAAGAGGTAGAAGCCTAACATGTATAGAAAGACAATGGCCACAGTTTCGTATGGTAAGCCTAAGCGAGTGTACTTGTTGAGGTAACTAAAAATATTTTTTGAAGAATCGCCTTTGATCTGATAAGCCGGCATACCGCCAAACATAGAGTTGGTCCACATGGCCTTTTCGCCGGTTTGCTTCTCATAGTCATTCAGCTCTTTTGACATAGCTATAGCATGTGTATTGTCAAGCTGGGGAAGTTTTTTGCCTTCCAGAACCGGAGAGAAATATACAAAACTTAGGGTGATAAATAACAGTAAAGAACCTAAATACGGCAGATAGCCTTTCAGTTTGTCTAACATGATAAGATGTTTATTTATTCAGCTTGTGAAAATACGATTTGTTATTGGATTAGAAAAAAAAGCAATTGCCTGTTAACTTTGCCAAAAAGAAAAAAGAATGCTGGAGATAGTTTATCACGATAAATATATAGTCGCCATTAACAAGCCGCATGGATTGTTGGTACACCGAAGTCCGATAGCCAGTGATGCGCAGGAGTTTGCTTTGCAGTTGGTGCGTGATCAAATTGGCCAAACCGTGTATCCCGTTCATCGGCTCGACCGAAAAACTTCTGGTATTCTTGTTTTTGCATTAAACAGCCGGGTGGCCGCTAAACTTAAAACCATCTTCGAGGATCCGGCCACTCAAAAAACTTACCGAGCTATTGTTCGTGGTTATTTTTCCGAAAATGTAGAAGTGGATTATCCGCTCACTAATGACCGAGGAAAAACCCAGGAAGCTATTACACATTTTAAACTGATAAAACAAAGCGAACTGCCTATCCCATTTGGCAAGCATAGTACTTCGCGTTACTCATTGATAGAGGCGTATCCAAAGACAGGCCGTATGCACCAGATACGAAAACACCTCAATCATCTGCGTCATCCGATCATTGGCGACCGACCACATGGATGTAACAAGCAAAACAAATTATTTAAGGAGCGCTGGAATATGACGACGATGCTGTTGCACGCCGCTGAACTTAAATTTAAGCATCCGGTGACAGGTGAAGAATTAATCCTTGTTGCTAAACCTTATGAGGTGTTTGATGAGATGAAAAAAGTGCTTTGTTTGAGTAATGGTTAGGATTAAGTCAGTAGATTTTATTATTCTCTCTAATAACTGTCAAAAAATATGCAGATTCAGTTTTGCTTTTATACCCCCTCATCTGCCAACAGCGGAAGCTCCCCCAAGGGAGCATTGATGTACCGCTTTTAAGTTTAGATGGTTATACCAAGCTGTGAATCAAATCTCCCAATTGGGGAAGTGCCTGAAAGGCGATGGTGGAAATACACAATATATTGTATTTGACTAATTATAAGTAGACTTCTTTTACTAAACATCACTCAATCAAAATAAATATTTGCCATCAGCTAATTATCTGTTAAATTAGGGTCGCTAAACTTTGAACACACAATAACTATGAAAAAGCGTACCCTAAAGTACTGGAGTTTATTAATTCTGGCCATTGTTGCATTAGCAGCCTGTAAAAGCAAAAACAAACAAAAATCTAACGTACCTGAAGTAGAATATACCGAAGCACAAGCTAAAAAGGTATCATTTGTAACAAGTGGTGATATTCATTACGATGATGTTATCCAGGTGATTTTTACTAATCCCATTGTTGACGATAACGAAGTAGGGAGCTCGCCTAAAGATGCATTTGACTTCTCTCCGGCGATAAAAGGACAAGCGACTTGGGAAAGTAAAACAGTATTGCAATTTAAACCGGACGATGCCTACGAACTACGAACAAATTATACAGCCAGCCTAAAGTTACAAGCTTTATCCGAAAAGTTTCAAACGGCCAAACTGGATGATTTGAAGTTTGGGTTCTATGTGCTTGGACGCGATATAGCTGCATTTAATGGAGCCTTGGAACTAAAGGATCATAACAATCCTAAGGTGTTGGTCTACAGGGGAAGCATAAAGTTTACCGAGAAAACAAATCTGGAGGCACTTGAGCAATCAGCGCGCATAAAAGGTGGTGAAAGTACGATTACCTGGAGCCAGGTGGATGATTATAATTTCCAGTTTACCAGTAGTGATATTCAGCGTACGAATAAGAATCAGAATTATAAGTTTGAGCTAGCAAAAGAACAGCTTGATCTGGAATTTGATTTTTCAGAGGTATTTGTTGTGTCGCCTTTAAAAAAGATGGTCGCCAATACCTTTCGCGTGGATGAAGATGGACGAAAACCAAGGGTGAGAATCGGATTCTCCGACGATCTGAATATGGATCAGGATATCAATGGGTTAATTGATGTATCGCCAACTGTTGATTTTAAGGTTAAGAAGCTGGGTAAGATCGCCATTCTTGATGGAAACTTTAAGTTTGGTACACAATACAAAATAACTGTTCGCAAAGGGATTAGCAGTCGATGGGGAACCAAAACAGAGTCTGAAGTAACGAAAGAACTACAATTTGCCGATATCCCACCACAACTGGAGTTTGCCTCTGATGGCATTGTTCTGCCAACATCCAATAAAAAGAAAATACAGTTTTATACGACCAACCTTAAGCGCGTTCACCTGCAGGTGAAGAAGGTATTTACCGATCGTATTGGAGATTTTGCTCAGTCGCAGCAGCTAAATAGTTCACGTACACGAAATAAGGATTTTAGCTCGAACTACGAAAGTAATATTGGGGTAATCGTTAAAAACCAAACCATCGAAATAGGTGCTCAGGCCAATGAATGGGTCTTAAGCGAATTTGATCTGTCAGCCTTATTTGAGAAATATAACAACGGACTTTTCTTAATCCGAATCAACTTTACTCCGGAAGATATGATGAAGGAAGTTGATTCAGAACTGCTTCATTACATTGTGGATAAAGGACAAATCTACAAACCAGTATTTCTGAGTAACCTGGGTGTGACACTTAAACGCAGTAGTGGAGGTACACGTGTATTTGTAACAGATATTATCACGGGTAAGCCTAAATCCGGTGTTAATGTTTCTTTGCTCAACTGGCAGGGAGATGCAGAGGCCAGTAAAGTGACCGATAAAAATGGTTTTGCGAGGTTTGATCGACGTACTTATTTCTACTATGTCAAAGCAGAGTTTAACGACCAAGTGACTTTGCTCAATAAAAATGAGATGCGATGGAGCAATTCAGGATTTGATATTGGAGGTGTACATGTTTCACGAAATAATACCAAAGGCTTTATTTACCTTGAGCGAGGTGTATATCGCCCGGGTGATTCCATCCATGTATCGGTGATGGTCAAGAACAAGGACTTTACATTTCCACAAAACCATCCAGTTGATATTTATGTGCGCGATCCGCAATACAACACAATCTTTGAACATACCGAGGTAAAGGCGGATGATGGACTCTATGTGTTTAAATTTAAGACGGATGATAATGCGCCAACCGGTAGCTATAATATTAATGTTGAGGTTGGTGGATCATATTTCCATAAAGAACTGAAGATAGAGACTGTTGTTGCTGAACAGCTCAAAGTCTCAATAAAGCCTCGGAAGCGACAGTTTATATGGACTGATAAAGTCATCGATTATGACATTCATGCGAAGTATCTCTTTGGCGCACCGGCAGCCAACCTGAAAGCGGAAGCAAGTATTGAGGTGTTGCCATATGAAATGAGGTTTCCAAAGTATCGTGAATTTACTTTTAGTCGCGAAGACCTGGAGTTTAAGTCAAGTACGCATAATGTGTTGAAAACAGAGCTGGATGCAGAAGGTAAGCATAGCGCTTCGTGGTTTATTCCGTCTTTAGGACAAGTGCCATCAGCACTTAAATTAAAGTTATCAGCTAAGGTACTTGAAAAAGGAGGACAACCGAATGAAGGGTGGAATTATACTAGCCTACTTGTGTATCCGAACTATGTGGGTATAAAAGATCCGAGCGGCTATGGTTATTACAAAACCGGTCAGGAAGTGAAATTCCCAGTCATCTTATTAGACCCTAAAGGGAATAGCGTAAGCGGACGATCACTCAAGTATAAGATTTATCGTAACGATAAACGTTGGTGGTATCAGTATGACAGTCGTAGCAATTATCGATTAAAATATAAAGAGGATAATCAGACCTACCTCGAGACAGAGGGTAGCATTACTTCTGGTGATGGGGTGGAGTACATAAGTTTCTCGCCAGCCGAAAATGGGGAATACCTGATTGAAGTCAACGATGGTGGTAATGGACACACGGCGGCCATATTCTTTAGTGCCTACAAATATGGAAGCTCTGCAGGCGGTGATCGCAACGAAGGAACACTGGCTCTGAAATCGGATAAAGATAAGTATAGTCCGGATGAAACGGCTCGCATTAAATTACCAAATCCAAAGCGTGGTAATATATTAGTCACCATTGAACAAGGAAATACCATGTTGGATTGGTTTTGGGTGGATCCATCAAAATCAGATAAAGATGAACTGTTGATTGATGTGCCATTGAATAAAAATATGCTGCCCAATGTGTATGTCACAGTATCAGTGATTCAACCGCATGATCAAACGATTAACGATCGCCCAATTCGTATGTTTGGTATTATTCCATTAATGGTGGAGGATGAGAATACGAAGCTAAACTACATAATTGAAGCTGCCGACAACCTGGTGCCAAATGAAGATTTCACAATCAATATCAGTACAGAAGATGGACAACCATCGCAATTTACCATAGCTGTGGTGGATGAAGGCTTGTTAAGCCTTACGCAATTTCGAACGCCTAATCCGTGGCGCGAATTCTATAAGAAAATTGGTTTATTTGTAGAGAGTTTCGACATTTTCTCACAGGTGATCAGTGCCAATAAAGGCGATGTGTTCCAAACCTTCTCAATTGGTGGAGCAGAGGAAATGGACTATCGCGAATCACAGGTGGATCCGATTGATGGAAAAAAGCGTTTTGAACCTGTCTGTATGTTCAAAGGACCTGTCAAAACAGATAGTAAGGGTAATGCCGAGGTGAGCTTTCACATGCCAAATTATAATGGAGCTGTGCGTGTGATGGTGATCGGAACCCAAAAAGGTAGCTTCGGACATGCTGATAAAACGATTCCGGTTCGCTCCGACATTATTATGCAGCCAAGTATACCTAGAATGTTGAATCCGGGCGATGAGTTTACTCTACCTGTTGCCTTATTTAACCTGAATAAAAAAATAACGCAGGCAGAATTCACAATCACAACAGAAGGACCTTTGGAGATTATCGATGGAACATCACGCACGGTTGATTTCACATCCGCTTCAGAAGCTGACATTAAGTTCAGGGTACGAGTTAAAAAAGCCGTTGGTCAGGCAAAGATTGTGATTACGGGTCGCTCAGGTGATGTGGTGGTTGAGAGTACAACCAATATAAAAGTGGTTCCGGCAGCCACTCGACAGTATAATAAGAACACAGAGAAACTGGTAAAAGGCAGCATGCTGGAGGTGATGGTTCCAAAAGTGGGTATGGATGGCACGAATCAGGCCTCGCTTGAGTTAAGCATCTTCCCGAATATGGATTTCAATCATCGTTTAAAATGGTTAATCCGCTATCCTTATGGTTGTATTGAGCAAACCACTTCGGCAGTTTTCCCTCAGTTGATGCTTAAATCAATGGGCTACTTTAATGACGATGAAGCCAAAAGCATTGATGAAAATATCAACCGTGCGATTCAACGCCTGCAACGATTTGTAGTGGCTGATGGTGGTTTTGCCTATTGGCCTGGAGGTACAGAAGTATCGCACTGGGGCACCAATTATGCCACGCATTTTCTGGTAGAAGCCAAAAAGCTCGGTTATGCGGTTCCGGATCATTTGTACGATAATGGAATCAACGCCTTACGTCAGTATGCCAAGCGTCACAAAGGTGATTTGATCACCCGTGTTAACCGTGTATTTGTGTTGGCATTGGCCGATCGAAGTGTGATGTCGGAAATGAACCTCTTAATGGAGAATGAACTGGCAAATATGACCAGCACACAAAAATGGATGCTGGCAAGCGCGTATCATTTGAATGGAGTTGAAGATGTACGTGAGCAAATTCTGGCTAAATCCGATCTTGTGACTAAAGAATACAGTCCTGAATCCTATTCATACGGTTCTAAACATCGTGATGACGCCATTATCCTGTACTGTGCCACACTGATGAATAAAATGGATGATGCGGAATTAGTCGCCAAAAATATCAGTCTTAAATTATCAACATTTGAATATCTGAGTACGCAGAGCTCCGGTTACATGCTGCTCTCTTTGGGTAAATATTTCAAAGCCATTGGTATTGATGTTGGCAATGGACAGATTATTAACGGACAGATTACGCTGGCCAATGGAGAAGTCATCGAATTTAACAAGGCATCCAGCTATTCGCTGCGAATAAAGGATAATTTCGATCAGTCGATAAAGATCGAGTTATCGGATGTTTCCGATGTCGATCAGGTATATGCAAGTTTATCCTACAATGGTGTGCCGTTTGAAGATAAAACACCTGCTACTGCTAAGAATTTACAGCTCGATGTAAAATGGTACAATGAACAAGGTTCAGAAATCAACCCACAAAACCTTAAACAAGGAACTACTTTTTATGGTCGTTTCAGTGTGAAAAATACAAGTGCGGTCAGTCGATTAAATGAATTGGCACTGGTGCAGATTATCCCGTCAGGTTGGGCCATTGAAAATACACGACTAAATGGAACGCTTCTGCCGGAGTGGGTACGCGAATGGAACATCAACAAAGAAGATTACCTGGATATGCGCGATGATCGTGTGATGTGGTTCTTCGATCTGAAAGATAACGTTCAGTTGGATTTTGTGGTGAAGTTGAATTGTATTCATGCCGGTAATTTTGTGTTGCCACCAACGTTAACCGAAGCCATGTACAACAGTGATTTTAAAGCAAGCACAGAAGGGAAGCAAGTACATGTTGAAGCGTTTGAATAAAAAACAGGCAGTATGGTGGTCAGGCATTTTGTTTCTGACCACCATCTGCTTATATATTATCATCCCATTTTCATCTCCGGTCTTTAAAGAAAATTACAGCACCATTGTAAAAGCAGGAGACGGGAGTTTACTGCATGTTTTTATCAACCAGGATGAGCAATGGTACCTGCCACCTGATACCATGCAGGTGTCTGAGAAGCTAAAAGAGGCAGTTGTAGCTTTTGAGGATGAAGCTTTCTTTCAGCATTGGGGCGTTAATTTTAAGGCAATTGTAAGAGCAGCATGGCAGAACATCCGAACCGGCCATGTTGTAAGCGGAGCCAGCACCATTCCCATGCAGATTGCCCGCATGGCTAACCCGAAAAAGCGGAGCTATTTTAATAAACTACGGGAAGTTATCTTCGCCATAAAACTCAGTCTTCACCATTCAAAAGAGGAGTTGCTCAAGATGTACCTTAACCATGCACCCTATGGGGGCAATGTGATCGGTTATCGGACGGCTGCATTTAAATTCTACGACAAAGAAGCACGACTATTAACCTGGGGTGAGGCGGCCACCTTAGCCGTATTGCCCAATGCACCTGGTATGATTTACCCTTCCGGCTCATCAGCACCATTGAGGGCTAAGCGTGATCGGCTGTTGAAAAAAATGCTGGATAAAGGCTACATCACTAAGCAGAATTACCGACTGGCATTGCTCGAAGATGTTCCTGATCGTTTTATTCCATTTGAATCACAGGCGCCACATTTGGCGCGACGACTTAAAAAGGAAAATTTAGGACAATGGATTATTACTACGACAATTGATGAGAACATTCAGAAACGCTGTAATCAACTGGCTTTAAGATATAAGCAGATCTATTCTTCCTACGATATTAATAATCTAAGCATACTAATTGCTGACACCAAAACGGGAGCGATTAAGGCCTATGTTGGTTCTCCTGATTTTTTTGATAGCCGACATAATGGACAAGTGGATGGCGTTATGGCCGCTCGTTCATCAGGTTCTATCTTAAAGCCCTTTTTATATGCTTTAAGCATTGATGAAGGCATTGTTTTACCGGAGAGCTACATTCGCGATTTACCCACCTACTTCGACGGTTTCTCCCCACGGAATGCCAACCGGGAATATCAAGGCGTTATAACAGCGCGTGAGTCACTTGTCCGATCATTAAATATCCCTGCAGTTCGCTTATTGAATTATTATGGCGTTTCTGAGTTTTACAGTTTTCTTAAGCTGGCGGGTATTTCATCTTTGTTTCGTTCGGCGGATGACTATGGCTTACCCTTAATTCTGGGCGGGGCAGAGGTGAGTATGTGGGAGATGGTCAGTATGTATCGCGGGCTTGCCAATAATGGAGTTTTTACGGACAACTATATATTGCAGGAACAGCCATCAAAGCTTTCAGGAACTCAGTTAATAAGCAATGGGAGTTCTTATTTGACCCTTGATATGTTGAAAGACCTGAAACGGCCGGGCAGCGAATATTATTGGGAGCGCTTTAGCAGTTCGCGCCCCATCGCCTGGAAAACCGGCACCAGCTTCGGGCATAAAGATGCATGGGCAATAGGAGTAGTCCCGGACTATACCATCGCTGTGTGGTGTGGTAATTTTAATGGCGATGGCAATAAGAACATAAGTGGGGCTGCAACGGCCGGACCTGTTTTATTCGACATCCTGCAAATGTTACCCAACCAGTCATCATCCGATTGGTTTGAAGCCCATGAAATTGATTATAAACCAATGCATGTATGTAGTCTTTCAGGTTTTAGAGCAACGGAGGCATGCGATGAGGTTGATACCATTATGGTGCCGGTCGAGATGAAGCCATTAAGAAGCTGTGATTACCATCAGTTTAAATTCGTTTCAGAGGATGGGAAACACCAATGTTGCTCACATTGCTGGAATGAAGTAGGGAAGGAGCGTAAGGCTGTTACGGTTTATCCACCGGATATTGCGTATTATTTGCGCAAGAAAGGACAGTTCATCGAACCTCAATTGAGTCATTATCCACATTGTAAAGCATATTCGGCCGGACAAGCTCTCAAAATCATCTACCCAAACCTGAATGCACAACTATTTTTGCCACGCGATTTTGATGGCCGGATGCAAAAAGTGATCTGTAAAGCCGGGCATAGCAATTCTGATGCTAAGGTCTACTGGTACCTTGATGAACAATATCTTGGCGAAACAATGAATGAGCATAAAATTGAAGTTCAGTTCAGGGATGGCCGGAACACATTAACCATTATTGATGAACATGGTTCGAAGGATAGCCAGACGGTGTTTGCTGCGGTGAAATAATAATTAAGGCGTCCAAACTATAAGCATCCGCTCACTGAGTCACTCCCTGAGTGGAGCCGAAGGGAAATCGAAGTGATTATTAGTTGATAATCACTAATAATAAAATTTCATCTCGACTCTTCCTCGGCTCCGATCGGCAATCATCTCAATCAGCGAGTATAGTTTTCAAATACCGCACAATTCAATTATTGGCATAGTATTATACCAATTTTATTTTGGGATTACTTCACCAACTCCACATCCGGCATCACAAATGACTTGTACCAGAATGCCTCATCAGGCCCATATAAACGCAACCATACGTATGGTTTCTTGCCTGAAGTTGGTACCCAGTTCGACTCTAATCCTTTTGGTGCTTCCGGTCCGAAATAGACATCAACACTTCCGTCAGCATTCATTTCCATATCGGGTGTATTAAACAAACCTAAGCCCGATCGACCCAGTTCATTATCGATAAATGCGAAGGTCTCATCATCATACACGGTTACAGACCAGAATTGCTTAGCTGGTATATCTTTCGGAATATTAATCTTATAAAGATTACCCGCTTTCAGGCTGTTGCCATCTGCGTCTTCGATTGGCGCTAAGTAAACAGTAGCCGGACGCTTACCTAATTTTTTTGGATAAAGCGTAAAGAAGTTCCATGCAGCTGCTCTTTTATCCAACTCGATCCTATTGTCAGCAATAAAATCAAAGCCATCAACATCGTCGGTACGCATCACAAAACTCCAGGCTCTGTCTTCCCAATACAATCCTTCTTCGTGGTGCTTGTATACCAGGTTGTGCATATAATCGTAGGCATCTTTAGCTGCCATATCAAAAATCTCTTTCATCCGGCCTGATGGATTAAATGGTTTACCAGGTTCAATGCCAATGGTCGCTAGCATCCCCATCATCACCTTATCGCGCTCTAATACAGGCTCTACACTAAAAATGGCGTGGATATCCTCTAAAGCTCTGTAATCGTAGCGTGGCAGGGTCTGCAATTTATGTGGGATACCATCAACAAATTTTGTCTCCTTACCTTCCTCGCCTAAATAATACATCTTCATTGTTTGCGTGTATTGATAGGCATCCTCGTCAGTGGCGTTTTTGCCCCTAATCGATCTGAATACCAGTGCTATTCGATAGGTTGTACACTGAATAGGGAAGTAGCCCGCAGTTGGCAAATCGCCTTCGTAGCCTGGGGGAATTAGCAAATACTTACCTCCATTACCTTTATCAGCTCCCGATGGACCTACTCCAGCAATGGTTGATTGCCAGGCGTCAACTACCTGACCATACAAACTGGCTTTTTCCGATACTGCCGGAATATCCAAAACTACCGGTCCGTTTCGCAAATCTGTATAGGCTGTAATGTATGGTGTAGCCGTATTAGCTGTAATGGCTTTGTGAATTGACAAGGCAGGTTTTGAGTAGGCAACAACTACATTGTTATCAACCCCGGGCAGTTCCATAAAGCCTTCGCGCAGTCGATAGATGGCTGTTGCCGGCATGGCCCATACAACGGCTTCAAAGGCACGTTGATAGGTGACTTGCTCTTCTAACGAGTTAAAACGTTTTTGTACTTCTTCTTGCTGATGACAGCTTGTGAGTATTGTCACAAGTGCAAAAGCCATATAAATCAGGTGCTTGGTTTTCATATCATTTAGTATTAATGGATTAAAAAGTATGCCTGACAAAAGTTCCATTCTCTTTGATGTATAAATATCTTATTTAACCTTCTCCATCTGTGGCAATTCATATCTCAGATTAATTAAATCGTCGTGTGGCTCATAGACACGCAGTATCAGATAAAATCCACCTTCAGGTGCCGGCAACCAGTTGTCGGTATTCTCAGGCTTTTCATGCTGTATCAGTATTTCAAATGAGCCATCAGCCTTCTTCTTTAAACCTTTCGATTCACTGCTAAACTTATATCGATTCAATTCATTGTCACAAAACAGCTTGGTGTCAGCCTTGTAAAGTGTCAATGACCAGAATGAATTTACCGGCGGTTCTTCCTTAAAGTGAATACGGTAACTATTAGCTCCTGTTGATGGTTGCCCATCGCTATCGGCATAACGAATTGGATACATAGCTTCTTTCTCACCCTGACCACCAAGGTAAGGCCCGGCAATTAACGAACGGAAGCCATAATCGAAGCCGTAATTGTCCAACTTGGTTGCTACATTCCAGCCATTTAATTCGGTTGATGAAGAATACATGGTTGATAAAATGGTTAATGGGGCTTCTAATGCTGCTTCCTTCAAGCCTTTTAACTGAGCTGGATTTAGGGCACTTTCATCAAATTGACCATCCTTGATACCAATGCGTTCCAATTGTCCTACCAAGGCTTTGTCTTCATCCAATATTGGATTTTGTTCCATGGCAAAGGCCAGATAACGGTAGAATCGTAAAGTATCAGAAACAGGATACTTAGGCATAGCTGGTAAAGAAGTTGTTTTTGCAACATTCTTAAGACCCATGTATTCGCTAATAGTTGATAGCTTAAACTGATCCTGCAAAGCATGCACCTTGCTAACATCTTCACCTTCCAACACGTGGATGCGTCCCCATAACCATGTTTTAGGCGTACGGATGTTAACCACTTTGTCAACACTCTTTGGTAAACGACCTTCCCATCCCGGAGGTATCAAGGCAATAGTTTGCGCTTGGGTGCCTGTGTTACGTTTTCCAATGTATTCGGTTAAGGTATGGTACATATCAAATACATTCACCACGTAGTAACGCCCATCTGTATCTGGTGTTTCCAATATATATGGTTCGCTTAAGTCAACTACGGCACTCATATAGTAAGTATCGTTATTAGCTGTTGGCATATCTTCATCGGCTGCCGTCGGTAAGCGTTTGGCCCATCCAATCTCATTAAGAGGGGCACGATAGCTTGTTGCTGGTTTAGGATTGGGTACATTAATGTAATCGCGCATGGCTTGTTCCATACGTACCATGGCATAGCCCCACTGGTAAGCCATGGTTCCCATCGCTTTGGCATCCAGGTAGTAGCCTTGGGCTGCAATTTCGGCATTGGGAGCTATGCTTACCACAGGATCGTCCTGTTGTGCCACTTGATCTAAAATTGTGTTGCTTTGTTCTTTGTCTGATGTTGCCTGATTACAAGCTATGGTCATCAGTCCTACCAGTCCAGATAATACAATTAATCTTCTCATCATTCTAAATTTAAGTTCTTCAAAAAGTTTACACTTCAAAGATGCAGGAAGTGGTATTGATACATCAGAGGGTAAACCTGATATTATCATTCTACGTGAATCCCTTAGTCGACTCATTTAAGAGTTCGGACAGATCTGCTAAATCCTAGATTTTGTTAGCCCCGAGGCCTACGTCAATAATCCATCTGGGCAATTTTTTATTCCAATCGACCAGGTTCACCCGCCCATCGGCTTGAATTTTAATCTCCATCGGCT
>DIYS01000088.1 GCA_002429115.1 Saccharicrinis sp. UBA6048
TTTGAATATTGAGTCACTAAAGCCTGTGTCATGGTGGCAACAGAAACCTTACTTCTCTGCGCCTCAATTTCACCCGATTCCAGTTTCTTAATTTCACTAACCTGGTTAACCATTTCTTTTATTTGCCAAAGTGCATCAAACACATATTGCAAAGCTTCATCTTTCTCTTGCTCGTTAATCTCTTCCTCCGACTGAATACTGCTAATTAAGGACACCGAAGAAGAAATTGGACGCTCAATCTCACGAGTAAAGAGTGTAATCAACTGATTATTTTCTTCATTAAGTCGCACTACATCATCTTGTTGTCTATGCATCTGCTCATCCTGCTCCTGTGCTTTTTCATTCGCTTCCTTTAAAGATTCACTTTGTTTTTTCAACTGATTGAATGCATTTGCATTTTCAAGTGCGATACTAGTATACAAACTGATGTTTTGCATCAGACTCATATGATATTGAGAATAGGCATTTATATCGCCCGACTGAACCGTCATAACACCAAAAGGTTTTTCACCAACTTTTAGCGGCAGGTAGATGACTGACTGACTGTTAATATCGCCAGGAACCGGCCTGATTTCATTCACATAGTTCTTATATTCCGTATTGAAATCATTTATGAAGACTTCCTTATTATTGACCACTGAATAAATGGCTAGTCGCTCAACATCATCCAAAGGGAAGGTTATAAATGGCATTCGTTCGCCCTTATGAATAACATTTTTGAAATCGAGCGAGTTTGTCTCTTCATTGATCAGACCAAAGCCAAAAAGGTGCGTATCCATTACTTCACTCAATGCCTTATACACCAAATCAAAGATGTTATCAATGGATAAATTTGTCGTTAGAATTTCCCCTATCCTATTAAGTCTTTTCAGATTGATAGTAGCATCGTTTATTGATTGTGCCTGTTCTGAAATTTTATCGTCCTTTTCTTCGAGTTTAGATTTCTGTGACTCAATGGTATTTTTTTGTTTGTTAATTTCCCTTGTCTTGGCAGCTATTAAAGTTTGGAATTCAAAGCTTCGTGATTTTGACTTCTGTTGCCACGACAAAATAAAGGTACCAATCAACCCTAAAATCAAGACAATAACCAGTGCCCTGAAAGATGTTGTGCGATACCAAACCGGATGGATACTAAACTGGTAAATAGCTCCTTCTTCGTTAACAATATTGTTGTTGTTTGAGGCTGTTACTCGAAATGTATAATCTCCTGCCGGTAATGACGGATAGGCCACAGTATTATCGCTTCCTTCAATCCACTCACTCTCGATAGGTTCAAGTCGCCACATATAATTCACTTTCTCAGGCACCGTGTAGCAGAGCGCATCAAAAGTAAATGAGATATTGTTATCATCACTGGATAAGCTTAACTGATTGGGTATACCAAACCACGGAACAATTGAATCGTAAGTAGCTTTGTAGGCGTCTGATTTCCAATCCGGGTTTTTATACGACAACTCTATATCCCGGATGTAAACACCTGGTGGCAGAAAGTTAGTCCGCTTTTCCATTGGATTGTAGCGCATCACCCCTTTGATGGTTCCAAACCATATATTCCCGTTCTTGTCCAGAAAGTTAGCAGTACCGTTGTTTTCTATACCTATAAAACCATCATGTTTATCGTAATTGGTTACACTAACGATGTTGCCCGATGAAGAGATAGAAAGCTTGTCAACACCGTTTTGTGCACCGGCAAAAATATTGCCATCAGCACCGGCAATAACTGAATAAATATTGTCACTTGACAAACGCTTCTTGGTGTCAAAGACCGACCAGGAATTATTATCATACCTGATGAGCCCATCGGTAAATGAAGCAAACCAAATATTGCCGACTTTATCCTCTGCGGCTTGCAAGATATATGATGCCGGAATTTCTTTACCTTCAACAAAAGGTGTGAACGTATTATTTTCATACATAATAATACCCCTGCTGGTCGATAACCAAAGTCGATTTTTACTGTCTGCCAGAATATGATGAATCGTATTATCCTGCATGTTAGAATTATAGCTATTGTAAAAATCTGCTTTGCCTTTATAGCTCTTGATCAGGCCATAACCATAGGTGGCAAAATACAAGGTATCTTTCACTTGAACGATATCAGCAATAGGAAGCGGTTTTTTCCAGCCATAGCGTTCGTTAACAGGAAATGCCTTTTTACCGGTGTATTCCCACAATCCATTCGTCGTGCCTAACAAAAGATTTCCATTCGGTAATTCTTTAAACTTCTTAATGCTCTTAAAATCAGCTATAGAATTTGAAGGATATGGTGTTACGAGACCATCTTTAAAAACACTAAAACCTCCTTCACCATCGGCAAAGTAGAAGTTACCCTTTGAATCTGCGTATATGGTTCGGATAATATCATCTGTCAGGCCATTACTCCTGTTAATCGATAGAAACAAGTTGCCACTATAGCGCACCATGCCGGCACCCAGAGTACCCATCCAGATATTTCCTTCAGCATCCTGTAGTATATTATAAACCGAATTGATTGGTAATCCATTCTGCTTATCAAAAACTTCCCAGCCATTTTTCTTACTGAATTGAGCAACACCACCCCTTTCTATTAAAAACCAGTATACACCTTCTCGATCCTGCATGCCTCCAAATATAACTTTACCTTGCAGTCTATCTGGAAGTTTAATTTCTTTGAGTTTCTTATCTCTTAGCTGGATAATTAATTTGGGATCTTCTTTGGCACTAAATGATGTGTACCATAAATTTTTGTTACGATCACGCATAAGAGGTAATCTGGCAATTTTGTCACCCTGCTTATCAATTTCATACTCCGAGAGCACACCATCTTTTAATGAAAACAATTGCTTTCTGCATGCAATCAGAAGCGAGTTATCTGACTCAGGCATTATTCGAAAAATACGACCAGCCATCCTAAGCTCTTCATACTGATCGGTTATATTCACCCAATCATCATCGCTAAACTGATAAATATTTTGCTCACCTGAAATTAATTTGGCCAAACACCATATCTTGCCATCGGAAGTTTCACAGAAATCAACATTATCTGAAAAAATCGTTGTGTCTGACTTGATTACAGGTTGGTAATTGATCCCATTATATCGCTGAACACCTTTGTTGCTGGCAATCCAAAGGTTGTAGTTTTTATCATGAATAAGACCTAATACAAGATTGTCGAGTAAGCCATCTTTTTTTGTAAAGACCTCAAAATCTTTCCCATTGAAGCGACATAATCCACCACCATTGGTTCCAACCCATAAATAACCAAATTGATCCTCGGCTAAGGCAAATATCTCCGATTGAGGAAGCCCTTCTTCCAGAGAGTATTGTTTGAAGTGATAATGCTGTGCCAATAGCACATGCATTGCACAATACATTAGTGTAAATACAACAATTATTTTTTGCCTCATGGGTTACTTATTACAAGATAAATATACTTTATTCGTATAAGCATAACAAATGCTAAGAATCAATTGATTAGTAATAACCTAGAATCTGAAATATATAAATGGAACAATTGAGTGTTGATGCAAGCTGAATATGATATAAACAGCAATTGCCGAAGTTATAATTTTTATATAAAGTGGCCAGCAAACAAAATACAATTTAAGCCGCATTCTTAGTTTTTCAGGTATCCAATGTAAGGCAAAACCAAACAATAGTATAACAAACAAATAGGTTTGCGCACTTAAAATATCCAGAATGTTATAGGGTTTAAATGTTCGGATAACCCTATCCACCATAATTTGAACATTTTGTAGTGATTCTGCCCTGAAAACAATCCAGGTAAGTACGACAAAATGGAAAGTAATAAACCAACCAATAGCTTTTGTGAACTTAGATGACTTTTTAACAATGGCATTGATTCCCCGATTAATAACGAGCGCTATCCCATGCAAGCCACCCCAAATAACAAATTTGAGCGCTGCACCATGCCAGAGACCGCCAATAAGCATCGTAATCATCAGGTTGATAAAGGTTCTTATAAAGCCCTTACGACTGCCTCCAAGCGGGATGTATAAATAATCGCGTAACCAGGCGGATAAGCTTATATGCCATCTTCGCCAAAAATCACTAATAGAAGTGGCCTTATAGGGATGATTGAAATTCTTTGGCAGCCTGAATCCCAGTAAAACAGCGACACCTAGTGCAATATCTGTGTATCCTGAGAAATCACAATAAATTTGCAAAGCATAGCCATAAATGGCGACGATCACCTCAAATCCGGAGTATGATACAGGATGCTCAAATACCCGGTCGATAAAGTTAACCGAGATGTAATCGGAAATGACCATCTTCTTAAAAAGGCCACCAATAACCAATAAAATAGCCCACCATATCCATTTTTCTGAGAGAACTAATTTACGATAGATCTGTGGAATGAAAGTTTTGGCTCTTACAATTGGCCCTGCAATCAGTTGGGGGAAGAACGATACATAGAACCCAAAATCAATGATGTTAGAAACCGGCTTTACCTCTCGTCGGTAAACATCAATTGTATAACTAATGGTTTGGAAGGTAAAGAATGAAATACCAACCGGCAGGGTAATTGATTCGATGCTAAAGTCAGTGCCTGCCAAATGATTAAAAAACGAGGCCAGATAATCGTATACGTTTAGCTGAATACCTGCATTATTTTCGATGATAGACGCAAAAAAGTAGGTATACTTAAAATAGGCCAATACACCCAGATTAACGATCAAACTGCATGCTACCAATAGCTGCCGCAAAGCTTTTATATTACTTCTGCCCAAAAGCAAGCCAATACTGAAATCAACAATGGTGGAAAGAATTAATAATGAGAAAAAGTAGCCTCCGGTTTTAAAGTAGAAGAATAAACTGGCAACAAATAAGAATGCGATCCTTACCCCCCTGCTGTTCGATAGGAAACTATTGATGATTAGAATAAGCGTAAAGAAAATCCAGAAACCAGCATGGGTAAACAGGAATAAATCCGATTGCTCCAGTATTTTATCTAAAAGTTCTTTCACTGCAGGATGTTTTTAGCATTAATACTGTCATTATCTATTCCACCATCAAATCTTAACCAGATGGCTTCCGTTAAATAACCGGCTACTTCTTTTCCCCCTCGTCGCGAGAAATGGATGTAATCACTTAAAGCCAAAGGCGGATCTTCATTAGCCCATTCAATAATACTGCCTTTCCCGCCCATGGCCTCAAATAAATCAAAAAATGCAAAGTCATATTCGAGGGCTATTGCTTTTTGCGCATCCCGTATGCGTGATAAATGATCGTACGCCTCAATCTGTCCATTATTGACATGCGCAGCATCTGAAATACCAATGATGATAACAGGGACATCAGGAAGCAGGGATTTGATCAGCTTAAACTGCTTTGCTAACTGAACTTTGTAAAAATGGTAATTTGGCGCGATGGTTGGTAATATATTCGTTCCAAACTGAAAGATGATCATACCGATGTCCAGATGCTCACCCATGGCTTTAAACAGGTCAGCATTGGTGCGATGAAGCAAAGGAGAGCTTTGTCCGCGCAAGGCAATGTTATCAACGCTCACCCCACATAAGCTATCTAAAGCACACGCAAGAAAATGCACATCTCCATTGCTTGAAATATCAAACTTGATTTGTGGTGACAGTTGTTCGAATTCCCAGTTAATCTCGGTCAGAGCATCTGATGGCGCCAATGAATCGTTGATTACCTCAGTATCATCAATCAGCCCTTTAATCTGCAGTGTTTGCTTATGAGGAGCAATAAAAAGTCGCACCTTTTGGTAGTACGATGCATGCTTTTCTGCCCATCTTGATCCGCTAATCTTAAAGGTCCCAGGCGAGTTCGCTTTTAAAGAGGCCGCTTGCCCCATGATGCCATATTCATGATTTGGTAGACGGTACTTCCGGTTAAAGATGCTATGAATTTTCCAGTCACCTTTATTGATTATATAAATTGATGGATTAATTTTCTGGGGGTCATAAATGGTAGCCAATCCCGGGCCACTTCCTCCGAATCTTTGCTGAAAGCTTTCTCGAAGGTAAGCCGTTATGCGGTCTCCTTCAATCTGAGAATCTCCTATATGAAGAATCCGGATATTTCTTCCTTCTGTAGTAGATGAAAGTAAGGTCTGCTGTAATTTATCCAGTTGTTTGGAAAAAGCAGTTGAACAACTCAAATGCAAATAAGTAGTTACTGTATCAATTTCAGCGATGGTATCCTCAATAATTACCTCAGCAACAATCGTATCCGGCTTTATCATTGACGAGTCGAGATCAAGAGTGTCGAGATCGGCAATCGTTATTTGCTCATCAGATCGTAGCTGCCAATTTGATGGATTCCAGGTAAAAGGAACGAATAAAACAAGGGTGTAGACGACCGCCAGAATTAAAATCAAATAAATACTGATGCGCCATTCTTGTTTCATAGATTTGAGTAATTTCCTGTAAAATAATAAAATATATACGAAAGTGATAAAACAGATCAGGGGATGATGGCATTTTTATGCGTCATCATCCCCTGATAATTTCCTAAAAGTCTATTTATGATTTCGGCTTGATCTTAAGCTTTTGCCCAACCCATAGCTTGGAACTTTGGCTTAAACCATTCAACTCCATAAGGTCAGTATTTGAAATACCTTTATATTTTTTTGCGATGGTCCACAGGTTATCGCCTGATCGAACAGTGTAATACACGTAGTTCGGATCTGTTGGGCCATTTTTCTTCGGCATAGATTTATTCGTTGTTACGCTCTTACTACTTAACCTTTGCTTATCGGCATAAGCCATATCATTGATGCGTCCATAATATTCGGTTTTATTCTTAGGAACATAAACTTTCAGTCGTTGCCCCACACGGATAACATTCCTTCGGATATTGTTCCAGTAACGCAAATCTGAGGTTCGAACATCGTACCAATCCGCAATTAATCCAACGGCATCACCCGACTTAACCGTATAGTATACCACCGCTTTATTCTTAGGGATATCAGGTGTATAAGTCGAATATTGTGGTTTTACAGTTGTTTTTCCATCCACAAAGTAGTTGCTTCGCTTATAAGCATATATCGAATCTTCGATACCTGCAAAGTTGGATGCATCGGCAAATGCCAGCTTAATCGAATAATCATCTCCTGCCGGAATCAAATCTTTTCTGTACTGAGGATTAAGCGTTCTCAGGTAATCCACTTTAACATTGAGGACTTCAGCCACCTGTTTAAAATGAAGCGGTTGATTAATCGAAATCGTATCAGTAGCCGTCGGAAGATTATTCGGATTTGCGTACAAGTTATGTTCTTTCGCATACTTAAATGTATAAGTAGCAGCAATAAATGCAGGCACATATCCCCTGGTTTCACGCGGCAGATGGTAATAGATTTTCCAGAAGTCGCGATGACCACCCGAACGACGAATGGCTTTATTCACATTTCCCGGGCCACAGTTATAAGCGGCAATAACCAAAAACCAATCTCTATAGATGGCATACAAATCTTCTAAAAAGCTAATAGCCGCCACCGTTGATTTGTAAGGATCACGGCGCTCATCAACATAGGAATTAATGGTTAATCCATATTGCTTTCCGGTATAGTACATAAATTGCCACAAACCAGACGCTCCGGCTCTTGAGTAAGCTCGTGGATTGAGCGCAGATTCAATAATTGGCAAATACTTTAATTCAAGCGGCATGTGGCGTGCATCCAGCTCCTGCTCAAATAATGGAAAATAATAGCTGCTTAGCCCAAGCATATTCTGCACTAACTCACGTCTTCGAACAGTATAGAGTTCAATGTGTCCTTTTACAATGGAATTGTAAGTATATGGCATTGGAGAATTGATCGCCGCAATACGCTCAATATATACTGAGTCAGGCAAAGATCCAACCGTTGTTCCTGCAGGGATTGTATCAGGTACCAACTGATTTGCTTTATTAATATACCATTGATTTACCAGGCTATCGAGGCACTCCTCAAGGTACGGAGGCGTATCAATTTCAGGGATTGAATCAACTTCACTTTGCGCATTGGCCATCATGCCAATCATCATCATAAGGGCCATTAAAGCCGGTCCTTTTTTCCACATAAATCACTAAAATTTAAATTTTAACTGCAAGCCCATTCCGGCATAATCACCAGGTGCCGGAGGCATCATCGACGGCATTACCTGCATCGATAAGTCATCACTAATGTCAAAGTTATAGAAGTGTGCATCCACAGCGGCATCAACAATCTGAACCACATAAATGGCTACCATACCAATATAACTCAGGTCTCTATAACGACGATAATATTGTTTCTTACTATTAAGTGCTTCTTCGAACCAGGCTTCCTGCGGACCATATACATCTTCCTCGGTCAGAGGAGGAGGAATAAACTCCAGGTAGCTTTTATTATTAGGATCACGAATGATAAAATCACGGTAGGCTGACTTATACTTTTTATAGTATTTCGAATTAAAATGAATGGCGTAAGCTACACCACCTATACCAGCATATAATATCGGAATCTTCCAGTATTTCTTATTATAGGCTTGTCCCATTCCAGGCAAAATAGCCGAATAGAAAGATGCCTTATGTGGCGAGTGCTTCTTTTCAATCACAGGTGAATCTACAACTACACCTTGCATCATGGCGGTATCGCCCTGTACAACAACTGTCTCTACCCTTTGTGCATGAAGCGGTAGTGTAAGAAATACAAACACGCCCATACACCACAGCCATTTCCTATTTTTATTTGTTGTGGTCAAATCCTTAGGTATTTCAAGCAAATCTAATGTTATGATTTTGCTTTATCCAGAATGCTAATAATTTTTTCCAAGTCTTCATCTGATGTAAAAGGAATAACGATTTTCCCTTTTCCATTATCAGTGCGTGAGAATTGGATATTCGTTCTAAAGAATGTAGACAATTGAGATCTCAATGCCTCGTATTCTTCGGGTAGATTTTTTTTCGAATTGTTTGCTTTTTTTGATTCGATACCGTTGTTAAGATCGCGAACCATCTGTTCTACTTTACGAACAGACAAATCGTTTTTAACTGCCTCTTCAAACAGCATAATTTGTGCTCTTGGGTCTTCCACACTAATGATTGCGCGTGCATGTCCCATTCCAATTTGCTTCTCGACCAATCCAAGCTGTATCTCAGCCGGAAGTTTTAACAAACGTAAATAGTTGGTGACAGTTGATCGTTTTTTACCAACACGCTCTGACATGCTCTCCTGGGTTAGATTACATTCTTCAATCAGGCGCTGGTAACTAATTGCTACTTCAATCGGATCAAGATCTTCGCGCTGAATATTCTCAACCAGTGCCATCTCCAGCATAGTATCGTCATCAGCAGTACGCACATAAGCCGGTACTTTCTTTAACCCGGCCAGCTTAGAAGCACGATAACGACGCTCACCGGCAATCAACTGGTATTTGTCAGGACCGATCTTACGAAGTGTTAATGGCTGAACAATACCGATCTGCTTAATCGACTCTGATAGTTCAATTAAACGTTCCTGATCGAATTTAGTACGTGGCTGCCACGGGTTGACTTCAATTTTATCAATATCAATTTCGTTAATTGATGCAGCTGGTTTCGTTTCTCTTTTATGAGTTACTTCATCCGCATTCTCAATTAATGCACCCAATCCACGTCCTAATGCGTTCTTTCTTGCCATTTTTTATTTATCGTTAATTCTAATAAAATTCTTTCATCGTAATGTCTGAACTTATTTTTTCTCAGACAGGTTATTTTTCTTCAGCAGTTCGCGAGCAAGGTTCAGGTAGTTAACAGCACCCTTTGAAGTTGCATCGTACATCACCACTGCCTTACCATAACTTGGTGCTTCACTCAATTTAATATTTCGCGAAACCAGCGTTTGGAAAACCATATCCTGGAAATGACGCTGTACTTCTTCAACCACCTGATTTGACAGGTTCAGTCGAGAATCGTACATGGTCAATAAGAAACCTTCAATTTCCAACTCAGGATTTAAACGGCTCTGAATGATTTTAATTGTGTTTAATAATTTGCCTAATCCTTCCAATGCAAAATATTCGCATTGAACCGGAATTATGACCGAGTCAGCTGCTGTTAAAGCATTAACTGTGATCAAACCTAATGATGGAGAGCAGTCAATCAGAATAAAGTCATATTGGTCGCGCACCTGCTCCAACACTTTACTAAGTACTTTTTCACGATCTGGTAAGTTCAGCATTTCAATCTCGGCACCCACCAAATCGATATGCGATGGCAAAACATGTAAATGTTCTATTTCAGTCTGTAAGACAGCAGCCTTAGCTTCAACGCCATCAATAATACACTCGTAAATACTGTTCTCAACCTCTCTTAAATCAAACCCGAGACCTGATGTGGCATTTGCCTGTGGGTCGGCATCAACAATGAGTACATTGTATTCCAAAACCGCCAGACTGGCTGCCAGGTTAATTGCTGTTGTTGTTTTTCCTACGCCTCCTTTTTGGTTTGCAAGAGCTATGATTTTTGCCATATCAATGGTGTTTTTTCGATTTGATTTTAGGGGCTACAAAATGGTTAAAATTTTTCTGAAAGCCAAAGTTAAAATTTTCTCAAATATATAGGCTAGCTACGCATAAAAATAGCTGATGTTTCAATTTGGCCTTATTGTTAATTAACTATTTTCTCAAAACACTCTTCCAGAAGCTCTTGCTTATCTATTGGAACAACACCCGGATGCTCACAGACTAATCCTCCAGCCATATTGGCAATACCGGCAACATGTTTTTCATTTAACCCGGAAGCCAGGCACAAAGCACTTACACTGATTACAGTATCGCCAGCTCCTGAAACATCGGCTATATCACGAATCTCTGCCGGAATAAAATGATGCAACTGATCATTTAATATGAGTACACCTTTCTCTGCCATCGTCACCATGAAATTTCGCATATTTTGTGCGTGTAAAAATTCCTTGGCTGATTGAAGCAATCCCTCCTTATCATCAGCACCAACATCAACCTTAGCACCCTCTTTAAATTCTTTGAGGTTGGGTTTGAAGAACGTGACGCCTTTGTACTCCAGGAAATTCCGTTTCTTAGGATCCACTAAAGTAGGAATGCCCTTACTCTGAGCAATTTCGATTGTTTTGCTTATTGTATGA
Source organism: Saccharicrinis sp. UBA6048 (assembly GCA_002429115.1). Classification (GTDB taxonomy): domain Bacteria; phylum Bacteroidota; class Bacteroidia; order Bacteroidales; family Marinilabiliaceae; genus Carboxylicivirga. The sequence goes on from DIYS01000088.1 coordinate 11,066, forward strand.
GGCGTTAGAACACCTTTATCGTAGTCTTCGAAAATTATCGCATCAATCTTATAGGTATTCAACAAATCTTCGATATGCAGCTGAAGCTTTTTTTCCAGATCTTCTTCCAACGGGTGATTTTCTTCTTCATCAATACGAAGCAAATGTTGATTTTGACTGATGATGCGGGTCTTTACTGTTGTTTTGCGTTTGCCCGATGAAATAATACCCTGAGCTGATAAATCATTATCCTCAAGAAGCTGTTTGAATATCTCACCCGATTCATCATTGGCAATCACAGAGCACATAATTGGCTTGGCTCCTAATGATTGGATATTTAAGGCTACATTAGCGGCACCTCCAAGGCGGTTTTCCCTATTAGTAGTGGCTAAAATAGGAACCGGAGCCTCTGGTGATATACGATTGACATCGCCCCATAGATAAGAGTCGATCATCACATCGCCTATAATTAGAATGTGCATTTTATCAAACGCATCAAAAACCTGTGTTAGCTCCTTACGTGTCATGCTCTGATTTTTTAGTGGAGCAAAGATAGAAAATTGATGGTGGCTATGAAAGTGATGTTTGTGGGTTGGGAGTTTTGGGTTTCAAATCAACAGTTAACCAGTTCGACAAATCAGCAATTCTATAACTTACCCAATACTGTTTCTATCCAGCATATTTTTAACGAGATCTTTATAATTTCGCCCGATTGGAATATTTTCCCCATTGATATTAAGACTACCCGAATTGTAGCTTGCAATTTTATCAATCGCAATAATAAAAGAGCGATGAACGCGTATAAAGTGAGTTTCAGGCAATTTTTCTTCAATATTACTAATCGTATTCATCGTTCTGACTTCTTCGCCGTTAGTCAAAAAAATGGAAACATAATTACGTACACTCTCGATATGGGTTATTTCATTGAGCATGACCTTAACCATCATTTTGTCTGACTTAACAAACATGAACGAATCACTAAACGTATTTTGGCTTTGCTGTTGGGGAATCTCTTTTTGTGAATACAATTTCGAATAACGATTGATTGATTTAATAAACCGTTCAAATGAAATTGGCTTGATGAGATAATCCAATGCCTCCAGCTCAAAACCTTCGAGGGCGTACTCTGAGTAGGCCGTGGTAAAGATGACTTCCGGGCGTTCATTCATACTTTTCAGCATCTGTAGGCCTGTTAATCCAGGCATCTGTATATCCAGAAATACAAGATCCACACCTGTATTATTCATTACCTGAAGCGCCTCAACGGCTGTATTGCAAGTAGCAACCAACTGAAGGATTTCAATGCGATTTATGTATTCGGCAATAATATCAATCGCCAATGGTTCATCATCTACAATTATACATCTGATTGGTTTCATAAGCGATTATTAAGTTTTATTTTCAGGACGACCAGGTAAGCACCTTCATCCGAGGTGACTTTTAAATCATAGCGATTGAGATAGAGCAAGTCAAGGCGCCTTACAACATTTTGAAGCCCAATACCACTGGCTGCCGGTGATTCTGTTGCCACATTCGGAATGCTATTTTCCACTTTCAGGATAAGTTCCTGATCTTTCGTTCCTATTTCAATGGTAATCCATGCTGTACCGTATAGTCCTCGCGTGCTATGCTTAAAACTATTTTCCAAAAACGGTAGAATTATCATTGGTGCAATAGTAAGGTTATCGTCGTCACCCCAAATATTAACACTTAGTTCCACCCTGTTGGCATACCTTATCTTCTCAAGCTCAAGGTAACTTTTAACGCTCTCAAGTTCCTTTCTGAGATCAACTTGCGGAGCATTGGTTTCGTAAAGCATATATCTTAATAAGTCAGATAATTTTAAAATAACATCCAACGACTGATCTGACTTCTTAAGTATTAATGAATAGAGGCTATTAAGGGTATTAAATAAGAAGTGTGGTTGAACCTGATTCTTAAGAAATACGAGTTCCGCCTCAAGTTTATCTTTGGCCAGTGATTGTTCGCCCTGCTGCACATTTGAAAGATACTCCATCAGTTTAACAGTCATTGGAATAGCCAGAACAGAACTGATATTAACAGCACTTCGTACCAGCATCACAATGTTAAACGTGGGTTCTTTGCTCCACTCAGGGAAAAACGTATCCACGATAATCAGGTTATCCGTAATACGTTGTAAGCTCGACGCAACAAATAATGCCAAGAGGAAAAGCCATATAAATCGCCATATCTTACCCTGAAACAGATACTTTGGAAACAGGTAATAAATAATGCTATAAACAAGTAACATTTTGATCGGCAGATTGATAATCTCAACACTAATAGTTTTAATGTAATTATTATCGTGCGTACCCCATGCCAGTGCAAAAAACAGAGAAAATAACACCCAGTAACTAATGTGCTGAAACCATCTGTTATTTAGAACCCGGGCTGCTAATCTGTTATTATTGGTGATAATCTGCATAGTGCCAATTTATTGTCCCAAATTACATATTTATTAACACTCATACTTATTTAAAGGACAAAATACAGGAAATCAAGGACAGATGACCATGTTGCTATTTATCCTTCAAAACTGGTTGTATGTCCTTATAATTTGAAGAAGCAATTCATATATGCTTGATTTGACATTGTGAATGATCATCAGGAAATTGGTCTTTTATACAAGTTGTTCGGAAGCTAAGAAATTGCTTTCCAGAAACCTTATTAACTATAAAGTATGAATATCATTTCTCAATTGAAATCAAATCGATCGACAATTTTAAGAATTTTTGTTATATCAATGTTTCTTATTTGCTGTGTTGTGTTACTAAATAAATTGAAAGGCATCCCTATTGGCGTTTTGACTCGAGATATAACGACTGCCGCTGGAGTCCCATTCTATACAGGTTTTTTTTCACAAGTAGGATTTATTTTCTGGATTGCTACAGCATCACTTTGTATGTTTAGTTTCCATATAAGCTCTAAAAGTGAAGGAAATACAATGTTTAGAAAATTTCTTTTTCTATCTGGATTGTTATCGTTACTTCTCTGTTTCGATGACATGTTTTTACTACATGAACAAGTGATTCCAAAAGTCTTTGGCATATCAGAAAAAGGAGTGTACACCACTTATGGCATCCTGGCCATATTTTTACTTGTAAAATTTTATCCGATTATACTAAAAACTGATTATATACTGCTTGCTATGGCTTTTATATTCTTTGGTCTCTCGATTGTTATAGATTTAATTCACATACCTGGTATAAATCCATACCTTTTAGAAGATGGAGTCAAGATGTTTGGCATAGTAAGTTGTTTTTTTTATTTCTATGGTAATGTTGTAGACATAGTCTCTAACTCTACCACATTACTTAAGGGCAAATAAGAGCAGTAAATTCATGGAGTGTAATCTACATCAATTGTTGTGCAACTTGAAAGGCAAGCACCTGCTAGTTAGCTACCATTCTTATAATCAATGCCATCCTGACACTTGATTTTCAATTCTTGATACTTAAAAAAACATGCGACTACTACAAACCACTATATTGCTAACGATTACATGTACCATGATGGCACAAAACATCAAGGTTTCATCAGGAAAAGTTATTCGGCACGAAATGTTCGAATCAGCATTTGTGGATGCGCGACATGTTGATGTGTGGTTGCCCCAAGACTATTCTTCGGAAAAGAAATACGCTGTGCTGTATATGCACGACGGACAAATGTTGTTTGATGCCTCATCCACCTGGAATAAACAGGAATGGGGTGTGGATGAAACAATGACGCAATTAATGCAGAACGATCAGATTCGTGATTGTATTGTCGTAGGCATCTGGAATATTAAAGACTATCGCCATTCTGAGTATTTTCCACAACGCGCGTGGCAGATGACTGGCAAAAAAGAACAGGCTGAGATTTTAAAAAAGCAAGATGCACATATCAACCCTAAGTTGTTTGAAAAAGGCTTGCGGGCAGATAATTACCTGCGATTTATTGTGCAAGAGCTAAAACCATTTATTGATCAGACCTATGCAACAAAGGCAGATAAAGCCAATACCTTTATTATGGGATCAAGCATGGGCGGATTGATTAGTTGCTACGCGATTTGTGAGTATCCGGGTGTATTCGAAGGAGCCATTTGTATGAGCACACATTGGCCGGCTGTCGATGGTATTACACTTAAATACCTTAAAAATCATCTGCCAAATCCTGACACACACCGCATCTATTTTGATTATGGCACCGAAACCTTAGATGCCCTTTACGAACCTTATCAGCAAAAAGTAGATGCCCTGATGGAAAGGAACGGTTTTGTAATGGACAAAAACTTTATGAGCAGAAAATTTGAAGGCGCAGCACATGATGAAAACGCCTGGAAAAAACGCCTTCATATACCATTAGAATATATGTTGAAAACAGAAAATAGATAAGTATCAAATGTCGGTAGCGAAAAGTTTTGCCTATGTTATTCCTAGACAGTACACTTAAGCACAGCCTACTGACTTAAAACTGATAAACTAATATAAATCAATACACATGAAGAAATTATTCACATTAAGTATGATCCTGTTGCTGAGTCTCTCAGCAATGGCTTACAAAATAGATCGCGTAGAGCCGGCATTCTGGTGGGCCGGCATGCAAAATGAAAATTTACAGTTACTCGTTTATGGCGAAGATATTTCAGAATTGCGCCCAAGCATTGATTACGCAGGCGTCACGCTGGAACGAACTGTTCAGGTTAAGTCGCCAAATTATTTATTCTTATATCTGACGATTGACAAAAGTGTGAAGCCCGGTTCGTTTGACATCAACTTTAAGCGTAAGAACAAGACGTTGGTCAAATATTCTTACGAACTAAAGCAACGACGCGAAGGCTCAGCAATGCGTGAGGGCTACAACACATCTGATGTTATGTACCTGATCACGCCCGATCGTTTTGTCAATGGGGATACTTCCAACGATGAAGTGGAAGGCATGAAAGAAGGCCTGGATCGTTCGGACGACTTTGGGCGTCATGGCGGTGATCTGGCCGGCATCATTCAAAGTCTAGATTATATTGAGGATATGGGTTATACCACTTTATGGTTGAATCCGGTGATGGAAAATGATATGCCCGAGGGATCGTACCATGGCTACGCCATTACCGAATTCTACAATACCGATGCCCGCCACGGAACCAATGAAGATTACCGGAAGCTTTCTGAAGAACTGAAGAAGAAAGATATGAAGCTGGTGATTGATATGATCATGAATCACTGCGGATCGGAACATTGGTGGATGAAGGATTTGCCAACGGACGACTGGTTGAATTTCCAGGATGGATGGCAGGTAACCACGCACCTGCGTGAATCAAATATGGATCCTTATGCATCGGAGTACGACAAGCGCAATCATGCCGATGGATGGTTTGTGGAGTCGATGCCCGACCTGAATCAACGCAATCCGCTAATGGCCAATTACCTGATTTATAATACCATCTGGTGGATTGAATATGCCGATTTGGATGGCATCCGCATGGACACCTATCCTTACCCTGATAAAGACTTTATGAGCGAATGGACGCGCCGTGTGATGGAAGAATACCCGAATTTCAACATTGTGGGTGAAGAGTGGAGTACCAACCCTATGATAGTTGCTTACTGGCAAAAAGACAAAGTCAATGCAGACGGATATGTATCGTATATGCCGGGTGTATTTGATTTCCCTTTGCAGGATGCTTTGGTAAAAGCACTCAATGAAAACGACAGCCAGTGGGGGCAAGGATTGCCTAAACTATACGCCATGTTGGCCAATGACCACCTGTATGCCGATCCGTCGCAACTGGTGATTTTTCCTGACAACCATGATATGAGCCGTTTCTATACGCAGATTAATGAGGATTTCGACTTATTTAAAATGGGAATGGCCTACATAGCTGTCACACGTGGAATTCCGCAGATTTATTACGGTACCGAGATATTAATGACCAATCCTAATTCCGATTCGCACGGTGAGATACGTGCCGAATATTCGGGTGGTTGGGAGGACCATAAAGCCAATGCCTTTACAGGTGAAGGTTTAACAGCCGATCAGAAAGAAGCACAGGCATTTACCAAAACGCTATTAAATTGGCGTAAAAATGCATCAGCTGTGCATCACGGAAAACTAAAACACTTTGCACCAACACACGCTAATGGCATATACACTTTGTTTCGTTACGACGATCAATCGGTGGTGATGCTGGTAATGAATAAAAATTCAGAAGCAAAAGATGTGAATATTCTGCCATTTAAAGCAGAAGTGATTGGTGATGCCGGCGAAGGTGTGGATGTAATTAGCGGAAATAAAGTAGCACTATCGGGAGACACCGTAAATGTAAAAGGTCGATCGTTTCTCCTTTTAGAAATTAAATTGACCATCTCCCAAAA
>DIYS01000061.1 GCA_002429115.1 Saccharicrinis sp. UBA6048
TTTTGACAACCTGAGGTGTTACACAAACATAGTTTTTTAAATTGAAATTTCAAAGTTATTGAGCGACCAGACGATAATGAAGGGCCAATTTTTACCCGTTATAAAAACACAATTTTCATCCTTATCAAATGCGATACCATTAAGCGAGCCAGCATATGGGTGAGCGATTCGGTCAATGCACTGACTTACATCAATTGTATACATGACGCGACCAGTATCCATTTCAATCACTGCTATTTTATCTTGTCCCAATACATTCGCCCAAACATAGCCGTTAATATATTCCAATTCATTTAAATAATTAACTGGTCCGTTTGCATTAAACACCTGGAACGATGAGTCTCTTTTAAATGATTCAGATAAGTAATGAAGCTCATCTGAACCATCAGAGCTAATAATGCAGCCATCAGCCGATGTTATTCCCCACCCTTCCAATGAAAAGTGATATTCTTTCAGGAATGCTAAATCACTTGTATAACGAAACGCTTTTCCATCTTGCCATGTTAAAAGCAACAAATCATCATTATTGAAACAAATACCTTCAGCAAATAAGGAATCAGGTATTTGTTCCAACTGTTTTATATTCCCATTATGCTTATCAATAATTCGTAAGCTTGATTTGCCTTTCAGTCCTGTTGACTCGTACAACTTCCCTTCATTTATGACCAAACCTTGCGTAAAAGCAGCCTTATCATGGGGCAATAAGGTATAATCATCAACCACAATATTGACAGGTGTAATATCTGACACCATATAGATCATGGCACGTAACTTACGAGCCTTTCCCTTTGATGTATAAAAGACAAAATCAAGCTCATTTACTCCGGCTCTCAGGGAATTGGCCGATAAACACCACCTTAAATCCTCAACTTCAATGTTACTTTTACTTCCTGACCACTTTACCGAATCAATCTTTTCCTTTTTATTAAGCGATTCAAATTGAATGCTATCGTTGTAATTAATGACTCGCCAGCTGCTTTGAGACGTAAATTTGGGGTGTTTCATTTGAATACCACAGCTTGCTACTGTAATGATAATGACTAAATAGAAAGCTGTATTTCTGATCATTATTCCAGTTCTTTCTTTGCTTCAAGAATTTGCTTAAGTGCTTTTTCTATGACTGATTGCGGACTGGCGATATTCAGGCGCAAATAGCCCCTACCTTCCGATCCAAAAGTCATTCCATCATTTAATCCAACTTTAGCCTTGTGGATCATAAACTCCTTTAGGTCCTTCTGATTCATTTTCCAGGCACTAAAATCAATCCAGATCAAATAAGTAGCCTCTGGTCGATCAAATTTTATCTCTGGCAAATTATCCTTTAAAAACTCTTCGATAAACAATACATTTGCTTCCAGGTATGCTCGCAGTTCTTTTAGCCACTCACGTCCTTTATTATAAGCCGACATTAACGCAACTCCACTAAACAAATGTCCCATATGCAACTGCAGGCGATTTTGAGTTTTTTTGTAGCCATTAAGTAATTCTTCATTCGCTGATACTACGTAAGAAGTACTAAAACCTGCAATATTAAAGGTTTTCGATGGTGCCATAAAGGAAATACAATTTTGTGCGGCTCCCTCTGAAACAGATGCAAAGGGAATATGCGTATGACCAAACAACGCCAAATCTGAATGAATTTCATCGGCTAACACAAGTACATTGTGTTTACGACAAATTTCGTCAATCTTCAATAATTCATCTTTACTCCACACGCGACCTACCGGGTTGTGAGGCGAGCATAATATGAAAATTTTTGTCTTAGGATTCGACGCCTGCTCTTCAAATTTCTCAAAATCAATTTCAAAACGACCATTAACTTTAACAAGCTTACTTTTAATTATTTTACGGTCATTATCAGCTATCACTGAATAAAAAGGCGGGTATACCGGTGTATTAATAATCACCCCATCGCCAGGCTCTGAAAATGCCAATACACTAAATGCAAGTGCCGGAACAACGCCGGGAGAATATTCTATCCACGATGCATCCACGTTCCAGTTATGCTTATAATTGCACCAATCAACAATTGAATTTGCAAAATCCTCTTTTCGGATGGTATAGCCATAAACCTCGTGTGCTGCACGATTTTGAATGTCCTTCTGCACTTCAGGCGGTGCCGCAAAGTCCATATCCGCTACCCATAATGGTATGACATCATCCGTACCAAAATAACGCTCCCTCAAATCCAGTTTATAGGCATCTGTATTGCTCCTGTCAATTATTTTATCAAAATCATACATAATGGTCTTTTATTAATGTTTGCATGTAAAAAAAGGGACTAAAAGCCCCTTTTGATGTATATTTTCTTAGTAGATTAATTAATTACGATATTAACTATTTTAGGTTCTGATTTGTTTCCATCATGATCTTCCACTATAAAAGTCAAAGCGTAATTACCACTTTCACAAGCGGCTTCAATACCAGTTGTAAAAATATTCTCAAGTTTCTTTTCGTCTCTTGTAGTACCATTCAACTTAATTATAGCCGGCTCCGGCTGCCACGGATCACTTATCCCTTTAAGAGCAGATGCTGACTTAGGAGATTTGAATGACAAAGTTACAGTACAAGACTTTAAAGCTTTATCATCTGTAAAGATAGCGTCAAGTGGTAAATCACCACCTCTTTTAAATTCCTGATTATCTTGGGGAGTTTTAATATCGACCCCAGGAATTGGATTAGGGTCATCACTTCCACAAGAAATGGCACTAAATAGTATTAATGCTAATGCGAAGGGTTTTAGTTGTTTTATCATAGGTTTTAAAATTTAAGCATTACAAATATAACTTTTTCGAGGTCTCTACAATGCTAAATTCTATAAATTAAACGGATACTCAGCTTAAATTATTCCAATACCACTCAATTGCTTCTTCCAATCCTGAACTAATATCGTATTTCGGATCATATCCTAACAATTGTCTTGCTTTATCAATAGATGCAAGGCTGTGCGGAATGTCACCTACACGCTCATCTCCATGTATAATTTCAATAGCATTAATTGATGTATCAAAACGAGAGAGTGAACTTTTAAGGCTACTTACCAATTCATTTAAGGTGGTTCTATCTCCGTAAGCCACATTATAAACTGTGTTTAAGGCTTCCTGAGTCTCAACTGTTGCTGCTAATTCATTGGCCTGAATCACATTGTCCACATAGGTAAAATCACGTGAAAAGCTTCCATCGCCATTAATTATCGGCGACTCGTTCTTAATCAGTGCTTTTACAAACTTAGGAATAACTGCTGCATAAGCCCCTTCCGGATCTTGTCTTCGACCAAACACATTAAAGTATCGAAGGCCGATTAGTTCCATACCATATGTTTTTGCAAATACATCGGCATATAATTCATTGACGTATTTTGTAATCGCATAGGGCGAAAGCGGCTTCCCAATCTTATCCTCAACTTTTGGAAGAGCTTTACTATCTCCATATGTTGATGAACTAGCTGCATAAACCATCCGTTTGACACCCGCATCACGAGCTGCGACCAACATATTTAGAAAACCACCAACATTGACATCGTTTGAGGTTATTGGGTCTTTAATCGATCGAGGCACCGACCCAAGAGCTGCCTGATGCAATACCACATCTACACTCTCTACAGCCTTTTTACAATCATCCAATTGTCGAATATCGCCCTCCATCAATTTAAAATTATCATCTGATAAAAATGGTTGAATATTTTCTCGCTTGCCTGTTGCAAAATTATCGAGGCAAATCACTTTATTATTCTGCTGCAATAAGCGCTCACAAAGATTTGATCCGATAAACCCTGCTCCACCGGTCACCAATACTGTTTTGTTTTCTAGTTTTCTCACGATAGTTTCTTTTGACTTATAAAAATATGAAACTGCTTGCACACAGTACAAGGAATCTATATCAATTTTGACCAAACACAAAAAAAGCGACCTGAAGGTCGCTTTTTATTCTATATTTTGCCAAATTAATTACTTAGCGTAACTAATTGCTCTTGTTTCTCTGATCACCGTAATCTTAACCTGTCCAGGATAAGTCATCTCGGTTTGAATCTTACGAGCAATATCGTATGACAACTCTTCCGCTTCTTTATCAGTTGTTTTCTCAGCGCCAACAATTACACGTAGCTCTCTACCAGCCTGAATAGCGTAGGTTTTAAGTACACCAGGGTAAGAAAGTGCAAGATTTTCAAGATCTTTCAAGCGCTTAATGTACGCTTCTACGATTTCACGACGAGCACCAGGGCGAGCACCTGAAATGGCATCACACACCTGAACAATCGGCGCAATCATCGTGGTCATTTCCACTTCATCGTGGTGAGCACCGATAGCATTACAAATATCAGCTTTTTCCTTGTACTTCTCTGCCAGCTTCATACCCAAAATTGCGTGTGGCAATTCCGGATCCTCATCCGATACTTTACCAATATCGTGTAACAAACCTGCACGTTTCGCACGTTTTGGATTCAGACCTAATTCAGTGGCCATGATCGCACATAAGTTGGCTGTTTCACGTGAGTGCTGTAGTAAGTTCTGACCGTACGATGAACGGTATTTCATTTTACCCACCAACTTAACAAGTTCAGAGTGTAAACCATGAATTCCTAGGTCGATCGCCGTACGTTTACCTGTTTCAAGAATTTCTTCTTCAACTTGTTTACGCACTTTGTTTACCACCTCTTCGATACGTGCAGGGTGAATACGTCCATCAGTTACCAATTGGTGCAAGGCCAAGCGGGCAATTTCACGACGCATTGGATCAAAAGCTGATAATACAATTGCTTCTGGTGTATCATCAACAATAATTTCCACACCGGTAGCAGCTTCTAAAGCTCGGATATTACGTCCTTCACGACCAATAATACGTCCCTTCATCTCGTCAGAGTCAATATGGAAGATGGTCACTGAATTCTCAATAGCCGTTTCAGTTGCTACACGTTGAACAGTTTGAAGAACAATACGTTTCGCTTCTTTATTGGCATTAATCTTGGCATCATCCATAATGTCGTTGATGTATGACATTGCCTCAGTTTTCGCCTCAGCTTTCATACTTTCAATCAACATCTCCTTGGCTTCATCACCTGACATACCAGAAATGGCTTCTAATTGCTCAACTTGTTGTTTGTGTGCTTTGTTTACTTCTTCACTCTTCTTATCAACAAGCTCCAATTGTGCATTCAGGTTCTCACGAATAACATCAATCTCTTTTTTCTTTCGATTGTGATCTTCAATGCGCTGAGATAAGCTGGATTCTTTCTGCTTCATTTTATTCTCAGCATTGACCATTTTCGAGTTTCGAGAATTGATCTCTTTTTCATGTTCACTGCGTAATTGCAAGAATTTCTCTTTTGCCTGTAAAATTTTATCCTTTTTAATTACCTCAGCTTCTGACTCAGCTTCTCTGATTATCTTTTCACTTCTGGTTTTCAGCGCCTTGGTAATGATCAGCCATGTTACCAAGCCACCAACCAATAAAGCAGCTATTCCTATTCCTATAGTTAATCCCATCGTTTAACGTTTATATATATAACAAACCGCATTATCCTATCATTCTTTAAAGAAAAAATAGAATTAATGCGGGTAATTTCCTAATTAAAAATGTATTATCTATAAAACTTTATCAGTTTTTTCAGATAAAATATCATCCAATTGTTCATTCAGCTCCTGAACAGCTTCTATAAAAGGATTGATATCATGCTGGTTTTCCAATTCTAACAGCTTAATGACGTATTGAAGCGTAGCCATTGCTAAAAAATCCTGTACGTCTTTATCGGCGTAGCGTTGTTTATATTGTAAAACCTTCTCATTAATCAGTTTTGCAGCTAAACGGATACGTTCCTCATCATTACGGTCTATTCGTAATGGGTAATACCTATCGGCTATATTTACACGTATCGAGAGTTTTTCGTCCATTTAACTAGCTTAACGGTTTAAAAGCGCAATACACTTATCAATTTCCCGCACAATTTGGTTGATCCGTTTTTTTGTATCGCCTGTTTCTGTATTTCCTGAAACAAGTTCTTTCGTTAGTTTTAAATTGTTGAATCGCTGTTCTAAGTTGGCATAATCACTATTCACTCTCTCCAACTCACCAGAAAGGCGTTCCTTCTCATCTTCCAATAGTTGCACCTCTGATTTCAAGCTTTTATGCTGCTGAATCAGTTTGTTAATCTTTGATTTTAACTCAACAATTAATTCGTTATTTGGATCAGTCATGGCCAAATTTTTCAATACAAAGTTAACATTGGTTTTAAAATATAAAAATAAAACCATTAACTCTTTTTTTGGTTTAGCTTAAGTAAACACACTTTTTTCAAACCTTAAGCTATTTAATCGATAGAAAGATAATTAAAATTCAGCTACATTTGCCGCATATGATCAAAACAGAGCGAAGGAATAAGATGGAGGATTGGCTGCCTACTTCGGCAAAAGAAGTGGAGCGCCGTGGTTGGGATAGTCTGGATGTGATCCTGTTTACTGGTGATGCTTATATTGATCACCCGGCTTTTGGAGCAGCGGTCATCGGTCGAATGCTGGAAGCGCATGGCTTAAAAGTAGCCATTGTTCCACAACCCAACTGGCGCGATGACTTGCGGGATTTCAAGAAGTTGGGACGACCTAATTATTTCTTTGGTGTAACTGCAGGAGCGATGGATTCGATGGTTAACCATTATACCGCCAATCGCCGTTTGCGCTCCGATGATGCTTACACACCAGATGGAAAATCCGGGCAACGTCCTGATTATGCTTCTACTGTTTATTGTAACATTTTAAAAGATCTTTATCCGGATGTACCTGTTTTATTGGGAGGTATTGAAGCCTCGCTGAGACGAGTGACGCATTACGATTATTGGTCGGATCAACTTAAACCAGGTATTTTGGCTGAATCTCGCGCTGATTTATTGGTTTACGGCATGGGTGAACAACCCCTTACTGAGATTCTAAGGCTTATAGATAAAGGTGTACCCTTAGACAGTCTGAAAACAATTCCACAAACAGCCTTTTTGCAAGACAGCTCTAAAGATCTGCCTAAAAATAAAAACTGGAAAGATATTGAGTTAGCTTCGCACGAAGAGTGTCAGGAGGATAAAAAAAAGTATGCAAAAAACTTCCGATACGTTGAAGAAGAATCAAACCGTTGGAATGCTGCTCGACTGAGTCAGGTAGTTGGTGACAAACGTATTATCATAAATCCACCCTACCCACCTATGTCAACCGGTGAGTTGGATCAGTCGTTTGATTTGCCATATACTCGCTTGCCACATCCGCGTTACATCGCCAAAGGTCCGATTCCTGCATTTGAGATGATTAAATTCTCGGTTAATATGCATCGAGGCTGCTTTGGAGGTTGCAGTTTCTGTACCATTTCGGCGCATCAGGGAAAATTTATCGCTTCACGCTCCAAAGAAAGTATATTGAAAGAGGTGGAAGCTATTACAGAGATGCCCGATTTTAAAGGTTATCTGTCCGATCTAGGCGGTCCGAGTGCAAATATGTATAAGATGGAAGGCAAAAACCTGCGCATCTGTCAGCGTTGTACACGTCCATCTTGTATTCATCCGAATATTTGTACCAACCTCAATACAGATCACACGGCCATGACCGATCTGTACAAAGAAGTAAATGCTCTACCCAAAATCAAAAAGGCATTTATTGGAAGTGGCGTTCGATACGATATGCTCTATAATTCTATGGCTTCAAGCGAAGAAAAAGAAAGCCATAAGCAATATATGGAGGAGCTAATAACCAATCACGTATCTGGCCGGCTTAAAGTGGCTCCTGAGCACACATCTGATCAAGTGCTTAAGTTGATGCGAAAACCTTCGTTCAAACTATTCCATAAATTTAAGGTTGACTTTGATCGTATTAATCAAAAGAAAAAGCTGAATCAGCAAATAATCCCTTACTTTATTTCCAGTCATCCGGGAAGCGAAGAGATAGATATGGCCAATCTGGCTTGCGAAACCCACGATCTTGATTTTAAACTCGAGCAAGTTCAGGATTTCACACCGACACCTATGACGGTTGCTACAGTTATTTACTATTCTGGTTATCATCCATACACTTTGGAGCAAACCTATACGCCAATTAGTAAAAATGAAAAGCTGCAGCAACGTATGTACCTATTCTGGTATAAAAAAGAGTATCAGAAAAAAATAAAGGATCGGCTGACAACTTTTAAGCGATTTGATATGATTAAGAAGTTATTTCCTGACAAAGAAGCTAAAAAGCAGGATTTCAATCATAAACCATCGAAAAATAGGACTAATAAAAGTAAGTTTAAAACCAACAGAAGCAAAAGACGATAATCCTCACATAAACATCTAACTAAACACATTATGAAAAAACTATTTTATTTTTTATCAATAGTTGTACTAACGGCTTGTGCCGAATTGACCGCAGTTATTGATACTTACAATGCCTCTGCCCCGCTAACCGAAAATGAAGTGGCTAATGGATTAAGAGAAGCACTTAGAGTGGGTACAGATTCAGCGTCAGCTCGACTGGGGCAAACCAATGGTTACTATGGAGACGAATTGGTGAAAATTATGCTGCCAAAAGAGGCAGATATCATTGTAAAAAATGCTTCTAAGATACCAGGTGGAGATAAAGTCATTGAGGATGTGGTGAAGCATATTAACCGTGCAGCCGAAGATGCAGCGAAGGAAGCCGGTACTGTATTTTGGGGAGCTATCAAACAAATGACCATTACCGATGCTTTTAATATTTTAAATGGTGAAAACGATGCTGCGACACAATATTTAAAGTCCACAACTTATGATGAGTTGTTTAAATTATACAATCCGAAAATTCAATCGTCGTTAGACAAAGAAATAGCTGCGGGAATATCGCCCAATATGTCGTGGGAAACCTTAACTAGCAAATGGAATACCATTGCCGATAATCCATTAGGCCAATTAGCCGGATTAAACACGGTGAACGTTGATTTGGATGCTTACCTGACCGAACAGGCACTTAACGGGCTATTCATAAAAATTGCAGCTGAGGAAGAACTCATCAGAAAAGATCCTTTGGCACGTGTTAACGATATACTAAAACGTGTATTTGGGAGTTAATTATCAGATTAAAATCAGTAGAAAATTAAACTGTTAGATAAGTAGGGCTATTTGAATTACAACTTACTATTCATTTTTAGTTTTTAACTTTTCACTTCATACCTGTGCAATTAACCGACGAACAACGTTGTATAACATCACACGAAGGGAACCTGAAAGTTAATGCTGTTGCCGGATCGGGTAAGACTACGACGATCATGCAATACGCATTGCAACGCCCCAAAGCATCCATACTTTATCTGGCATTCAATAAGTCCGTAAAGCTTGAAGCCGAAAACAAACTATCTCAGTTGGGGCTAACTAATGTAAAAGTTGAAACAGCACATTCGCTGGCCTACAAATACACAGCCCCCTATAGTCGTTACAAAATCAGATTTGATTATAAGCCCCACGAGTTGGTCAGCATTCTGAAAATACCTTTTAAAGCCAACGACTTATCACATCTCAAATTAGCAAGTCATGTTTATCTATTTGTCAGGTATTTCTGCAACTCAAAGGCAAAAAAGGTTCTTGAGCTCAATTATCTGGAAACTTTAACGAATCTTGAAAGCCTGGAGTTTGCAACGGAACACTACGAATCAATTGTATACTATACCAGAATTATGCTGGCTAAGATGCATAAAGGAGAAATTGAGATTATCCATGATTTTTATCTCAAGCAGTTCCAGTTACAAAATCCAATTCTTCCTTATGATTATATTCTATTTGATGAAGGACAGGATGCATCCGGCACTATGCTTGAGTCGTTTATGAATCAACCCGCCATTAAAATAATCATTGGTGATCAGCACCAGCAAATTTATGGATGGCGATTTGCAACTAATGCTTTACAACAGATCGACTTTGACACAATGGATTTGAGCAAAAGTTTTCGTTTCAACCAGGAAGTCGCTCGTTTATCCAAATCCATATTGAATCTTAAAGTAGAAATAAATCAACCCAATAAAGCAAATATTATCGGATTGGGAAATAACTCAGGCATAAAGAGCCGAGTGACATTAGCCCGATCAAATAGTAAGTTGGTTTCAAGAGCCATAGAATTGCTTATCCAACAAAAAGAATTAAAAAAGATCTACTTTGAAGGTCAATTGAGTTCTTATACATTTTCTGAAGATGGCGGTTCCATCTACGATGTTTTAAACTTGTATAACAACCAACGGCATATGATCAAGGATGACTTGATTAAAACAATGCCTTCTTTTGATCACTTAAAGGATTATCTGGAGGAAACATCAGACACATCGCTTAAAGCCTTGGTTGATTTGGTGGAAAAATACCATAAAGACATTCCGTTTTTTATCCATAAGATAAAAGAATGCACCGTTGATGAGGCTGACAAAGACAAGGCCGATATGATCTTCTCGACAGTTCATAAGGCCAAAGGGATGGAATATGACGAAGTATTTTTAATGGATGATTTCATTAGTGAACAACAAATCATTGACTCCAAGCCTGCTATTAAAGCCAAAGAGATCAGTGCCGAAGCCATTAGTGAAGAAATTAACCTGTTGTACGTTGGAGCAACCCGCGTTAAATCTAAATTGCATATACCGATTCATCTCTTACCAAGTTCATATCATATTAAAAATCATACAAGTGTTACTACTGACTTAAACCTGTCATTAAGAAGTAAAAAACGCACCGCCAAGCCACAAAGAAGTAATCAATATTGGTCTCGTACTGAAGAAGCTGAACTCAAGCAACTTTTCATCCAAGGTAAAACCGTTAAAGAAATTGCCCTACTCCTCGGTCGTAGTCAAAGTGCAGTAATCAGACGCGTGGAGAAACTTGACCTTTGGTTTTAAAAGTGTTTTCATATCGCCTCTATACTGCCATATATTTGATTAGATTTGCAGCCTTAGAAAAAACAAATTGCAATGAAAAAACTAACTGACCTGCTACAAATAACCCGCTATGGCATGGGTGATGGAGATACAGAATTAGCCATTAAATTACTCGGCAATTACATAAACATTCTTGTTGCTGATAATCGATTACCATCATTTATTGTTTTTTACAACGAAGGTGTTAAAGTATTAGCCGATAACAGTCCGGTTAAAGATCAGTTAATCAAACTCGAAGAAAAAGGTGCGAAACTTATTGCTTGCTCAACTTGCCTGGACTATTATAATATAACAGAGCCGGTAGCCGGAATTAAAGGCACAATGCCAGACATCATCACCCTGCAAAGTAAAGCTGATAAGATTATTAATTTATAGATTATTAGTTTCTAGTCTGCAGGCAGTAGTTTAATTACTATTTACCTAACAATCAATATTAAACAATAATCCACTAAAATTTTGCAAGCTATTGATTTTTGAAGTCTATGATTTAAGTGCTTATCCTTTTAACCCGGATTATGTATTAGAACTTCGTAATGAACATTGAAAGCACAATAAAACAAGGCTTTACTGAAACGAGGCATAGCATCGTTCTGGTGAGTTGAAGTGAAGCAACGAAGAGTCTTGGTTTGAAGTGATTTCATTGTGTAATAGATTTTCTAATGCATATTGCGGGTTTAATGTTTGTTGTTGTTTTACATACAATTTAAACTACTGACTACTGCCTTAAAACTTACAAACTACTTATAAATACACTATAGATATAAATACCGGTGACAGTCGGTGCATAATGACTCTTTCCATATTTCCTCGATATCAACCGGATGCTTAAAAGGTAGAGAATTGTTAGCTGGAGAGAACTGCTCCTGCCCTTTCTGTCCTTGCATTAATATGGAATGACAGGCATCACAATCCTTGCTAATAGTCATACCTCCAATGCTAATATGCGTATCGTTATGGCACCTAAAACACCCATTGTATTCGATGTGTCCAATATGATCGGGGTAAACATCCCAACTTGCTTTCATATCAGGAAAGATATTGCGTAAATATCCATCTGTAATGCCAGCTATCGCAGCATTAACGGTTACCTGATCAATATCTGGATGGTGCGTTTGATAGTAATCTGTAATTACACTTTTGATATTTAATGTAGCTGTATCTTTTGACGGATACTGATCTTTCAACAGCTCCATTGCCAAACGTTTAATTTCAGGGATATTCGGAATATCACCTGAGGCAATTCCTTTATCGACAAATTGCTGTGGTAATAAGTAATTATGCGATGGTCGGTTATGGCAATCCATACAATCCATCTCTCGTGGCTGTGCATTTGCCAGAACAGCTGAATCAAGCGGAAATATACTGTCTTCATAAACAATTGTGTCACCAGTTGCCAGATTGATAGAACGTACCCATGGCAGTATTTCTCTGCTTTCATCCTCAGCAATGTATTCAATCTTAACATCCGGATTAATATGCCAATGAATACCTTCAGCCAAATTATTTGATCGATGATGACTATTGGTTTTCATGAGTAATTGAATGTTCCATTGGGTATTTAATGAATCGGTCAAAAAGTGCTTTTCTAATTGAAGTCGTGGTGTATAAAACTTTTCGGGCCAATGGCACTCTTCACATGTTTCTTTTGCCGGTCGAAGGCTTTTAATCGGTGTAGGGATAGGTCTGGGATAGTTATTGGCCATCACCGCATAGACCTGATACAGGCCTGATAATTTAGATTTAACATACCAGTTGGCTCCCTGACCAACATGACACTCAACACAAGCCACCCGCGCGTGAGATGAATTCATATAAGTAACATATTCAGGCTTCATAACCTGATGACAAACAAGACCACAAAATTCAACAGATTCGGTGTAATGATAAGCCTCGTAACTACCAACAGCAGTCAAAAGCATAAATACAATTGTTCCAATGCCAAATACCGACGCTGCATTACGATAACGAGGATCTTTAAAGTCAATGACAAGCCACTCGGAAGAAAGTGGTTTATTTTCTCTTTTCGCTTTTTTAGTGGCTCGTAACATGCCAACAGGAATAAAAAGCAATCCCATTATTAGGATGGCAGGTAGTAAGATAAATGTAAATAACCCCAAATAGGAACTACCTGCATTAAAGACAAATGAAAATATGACAGATAAAAGAATTAACAAGAGTGCGATACCAGCAATAATCGCTCCTACCAAAGAAACCGGATTATAGAATGATTTTGGAAGCTTCATAACACGAACTTTTACAGAAAGTTAAGTCCTATTTATTTAAGCCACAAGCGAACAATTGAGATCATTACTCAATATAATACTATCATCCATCAATAATTAAGGTATAATTACTTAATTATATAGACTTTACACCAACATAAAAGGCCAACACTTTGTGCTGACCTTTCCTATGCTGTGACTTAATATTAGCTATAAATTTCTTTCTTAGCCGATTTAAGTGTATTAATGATCAACGATGTGATGGTCATTGGACCAACGCCTCCTGGCACCGGCGTGATAAATGAACATTTTGGTGCTACTTCATCAAACAACACATCACCTTTCAAGCGCCATCCTGATTTTGTATCTGTAGCCGGAACACGAGTTGTACCTACATCGATAACAACAGCGCCTTCTTTTACCATATCACCTTTAACAAATCCTGGTACGCCAATAGCAGCAACAATAATATCTGCGCTTAAGCATAGCTCCTTAAGGTTGGCAGTTCTACTGTGAGCAACAGTCACTGTAGCATTACCCGGATTACCTTTTTGCGAAAGCAATACACTCATCGGACGACCAACAATGTTACTACGGCCAACCACCACAACGTGCTTACCAGATGTTTCAATCTCGTAGCGCTTCAACAACTCCATAATACCTTGTGGTGTCGCTGAGATAAATGCCGGCATACCAATGGTCATACGTCCAACATTTACCGGATGGAAACCATCTACATCTTTACGGGGATCGATCGTTTCGTTTACTTTATCTTCATCAATATGCTTAGGTAATGGCAGCTGCACAATAAATCCGTCTATATCAGGATCATTGTTCAACTCCTTTACTTTGTTTAATAACTCTTCTTCAGTGATATTATCCTCAAAGCGAATAAGGCTTGATTTAAAACCCACTTCCTCGCAGGCTTTCATTTTACCTGAAACATAAGATTCGCTTCCGCCATCGTGTCCTACCAGAATGGCAGCTAAGTGAGGTATTTTGCCGCCATTAGATTTAATAGCTTCTACTTCGGCAGCAATCTCCTTACGTACTTCTTTGGAAGTAATTTTTCCATCAATAAGTTGCATGGTAATTGATTTAGGGATTTATATAATTTTAGTCAGAAGACAGGAGTCAAAAGACAAAAGCAGTTTTCACCACTCAAATCCAATAATTTCCATCCTCATATATCTATTTTCAAATGCGTGATTAAACTACGAAGACACCAAGTTGATAAAGAAAAATACTTTGTGTTCTTAGTGTCTTTGTGGTTCATTCTTTGAAATCTTATTTTATCAACGACGTGGCATTTTGCCCATCATCTTATTCATTTTGTTACCGGTAGTCATCATCTTCATTACCTTACGTGTATCGTCAAATTGCTTGATCAAACGATTCACTTCCTGAATAGACGTTCCACTACCAGCTGCTATTCTCTTTTTACGGCTACCGTTAATAATAGCTGGTTGTTGTCTTTCACCAGGCGTCATTGAACGGATTATTGCCTCAATACCTTTAAAAGCATCATCATCAAAATCGATGTTCTTAAGCATTTTACCCATACCCGGGATCATAGCAGCCAAATCTTTCAGGTTACCCATCTTCTTAATCTGCTGTATCTGCTTTAAGAAATCATCAAAGTTGAATTGGTTTTTAGCAATTTTCTTCTGAAGCTTACGTGCTTCTTCTTCATCATATTGCTCCTGGGCACGCTCAACAAGTGATACAATATCACCCATTCCCAGAATACGGTCGGCCATACGATTCGGGTGGAACACATCCAATGCCTCCATCTTTTCACCGGTACCTACAAACTTAATTGGCTTATCTACAACATTACGAATAGAAAGAGCTGCACCACCGCGTGTATCACCATCTAATTTTGTTAATACAACACCATTAAAGTCAAGTCTGTCGTTAAATTCCTTAGCGGTATTCACAGCATCCTGACCGGTCATTGAGTCAACAACAAACAAGATTTCATCAGGATTCACAGCCTTTTTAACAGCTGTAATCTCTTCCATCATCTGCTCGTCAATAGCCAAACGACCTGCGGTATCGATGATCACCACATCATGCGCACCTTTTTTAGCTAATGCAATACCATCCTTCGCAATCTTTACGGGATCTTTACTTCCTTCTTCAGTGTATACTTTAGCACCAATCTGCTCACCAAGAACCTGTAACTGATTAATCGCCGCCGGACGATACACATCACCAGCAACCAATAATGGATTCTTACTGCGTTTGGTTTTTAAAAGATTAGCCAGTTTACCAGTAAAGGTTGTCTTACCCGATCCCTGAAGACCTGCAATAAGGATAACACTCGGGTTGTTCTTCAGATCAATATCTGTCGACGTTCCGCCCATTAACACAGCCAGCTCATCATGAACCAGCTTCACCATCATCTCCCCTGGCTTAACAGCGTTCAGCACATTTTGCCCCATGGCTTTCTGCTTCACTGTTTCAGTAAAGGTTTTGGCGGTTTTATAGTTAACGTCGGCATCTAGTAAAGCACGACGGATATCTTTAAGTGTTTCAGCAATATTAAGTTCGGTGATTTTGCTCTCACCTTTCAGTAGTTTAAATGACCTCTCCAGCCTTTCGCTCAGATTTTCAAACATCCTGTTATTCTTTTAAAATTTGTGCAAAATTAAAAATAATAATGGTTTGTTGGCTAGTATTTAAGAAGAAGAAGGTGGATAATC
The DNA here is from genome assembly GCA_002429115.1 of Saccharicrinis sp. UBA6048. GTDB lineage: Bacteria > Bacteroidota > Bacteroidia > Bacteroidales > Marinilabiliaceae > Carboxylicivirga. The sequence goes on from DIYS01000061.1 coordinate 15,827, forward strand.
TAATATTCAATACTAAAAAAGTGAATTAACAATTTCTTTCCAAATAAAACACCCTCACTTAATGCCACTTACAAATCATCACAAGAACTTAATTAGTTTTAAAAAAATTCCAGATTATTTGGAATCTGCCAGACATTATTAACACCACCTTGTTTTAATCGTATCTAAAAGAATGATAATTACAAGAAAAACGTATTTTTGCGTTTAGTTATAAAACAGCTATTATTTTTATAGTTTAGTAATACGATTCAAGCAGATAAGATGATTAACAAACACTTTTTCCCAACCAGACTCAATCGGATAAAACAATTACTGACTTTACTTACACTTTCAATTATACTTACACTGTCAGGTTGTATTCCGCAAAAAGAAATAGTGCTTCTACAGGATTACAGTTCAGAAAAGGATTATGAAAATCCTTACGCCCCAAATACGAATATAACTGATAAGTATTTTCTACAGCCTAACGATTATTTATTTATAGATGTTTCTACCCCACAACCTGAATTATCTGAGTTTTTTAATCAATCTAAAACAAACAGATCGAACAACCAACGGAACGAAAATTTCTTTTACTACCAGATTGATGACTCGATGAATATTGATTTTCCTTACGTAGGTAAGATCAATTTTGAAGGCTGCAATGTTAAAATGGGTAAGGCCAAGGTACAAGAAGCATTGGAACCATTTCTAAAAAAATATAGCCTGACTTTTAAATTGGCGTCTAACACATTTACTGCTTTGGGCGAGTTCAGAAAGCAAGGCGTTATCGTGATGCAAAAAGAGCAAATCACAATTTTTGAAGCTGTTGCTATGGCAGGTGGTGTCACACCATTTGGTAAGCAAAGACAATTAAAACTGACCAGACAATTGCCTGATGGACCTGTTACTTACACCATTAACCTAACGGATAAAAACATTATTAACTCGGAGTTTTATTACATCTATCCGAATGACCTATTGTACGTACGTCCTATGAAAGCCAAGCAACTGGGTATTGGCGAATCATTCTCAATAGGTATTATTACAACACTTCTTGCACTTTATTTAACCGTACAAACAATCGTTTCTAATTAATACTTATGTCAGTAGAAAATAACCAACAACCTAATAACAACCTTTTCAATCTCGACATAAAGCGTTTTGTACACGATATTATTCAATATTGGTGGTTGTTTGCTATTACATTGCCCATTAGTGTATTCAGTGTATTTATGGCGCATAGATACATTCAGCCGGTATACCGGGCAACAATAACTCTATTAATGGAGGAACGTGGTGACATTATGCCACAATCTGATATTATGCAAGGATTTGGCCTGACTCCGGGACAACGGAGTGTTGATAATCAGATCGCTATACTTACTTCCTGGGACATTGTGCAACAAACAATCGATCAACTGGACTTTCATGTGAGTTATTTTGCTGAAGGACGCCTGAAGCACACAGAAATGTATGGTAATACAAATTACATTGTTGAGTTTGACCCATCGCATCAGCAGATCATTAATACGCCCATTAATATTATCCCCATCAATGATAAAAAATGTAAAATAGTGATTGATGCTGAAGAGGCATCAACAACTGTTTATGAAGGAGACAATAAAGGTGGTAGTATTGGCCCTTTACAATTTGAGCAAATCATTAACTACAATGAATGGCTGACAACCCCTTGGGCATCGTTTAAGATTGTGCCAAAGACATACTTATCTACCTCAGGCATTGGCCAGTATTTTGTTTTTAACAGTCTCTCTGAATTAGCCAGTCGCTATAAATCTAAAATAGCAGCACAACTACCAACAGAAGGCTCATCCATTGTTAAAGTATCAATTACGGGTAAAAACAATCATAAAAATCAGGTATTCCTAAATAAGCTTGCACAGGTTTTTATTGCCAACAACCTGATGCAAAAAAATCTGATTGCAACCAATACCATCGACTTCATTAGTCAACAACTTGTAGTAATTGCCGATACTCTTAAATTAACAGGCTCTGAGCTAAGCCAGTTCAGGACTAACAATCGAATTCAAAGTGTATCTGCAAAAGCTGAGTATTTATTTACCGGCATGCAGGACCTTGAGCAAAAGCTCACCGAACTGGAAATCAAACGAAGCTATTACCTCTACCTGCAAGAGTATTTCTCAGAGGAAATAACGCCTGAACATGTTTTAGCACCAGCTATGTATGAGATCGAGAATGCACTGTTGGGCGAGCAGATCAAAACCATCATGGAGCTAAATTCTCAGCGCTTATCAATCATCGGGTCATACGGACAAGAAAACAACTTAGCCAACAAAGATCTCGAAAACCAGATTGAAATAGCACGCAAAACGCTATTAAAAACTATTAATAGCCAGCTTAAAGTTTTTGAAAGCAATAAAGAGCGGCTTCTGGCTGAGAAAGAAAAGAGCGAAAGTGAATTATATGGTTTGCCGGAAACAGAGCGCCGCTTGCTTGGTATTGAAAGAAAGTTTGAACTGAGTAATGAGGTCTATACCTTTTTACTACGCAAACAATCCGAAGCCCAGATTCAAAAAGCTTCTAACACACCGGATCATAAAATATTAGAAAGTGCCAGATATAACGGACAGGTATCACCCAACAAATCAGGCAACCAGAAAAAAGCCCTTTTACTGGGGATAATAATTCCATTGGTATTTTTAGCACTTAAGCAGTTACTAAACAATAAAGTCATTGATGCGGATGATATTGAACGAATCACATCCTTGCCGATAATCGGAAATATCATTCACAATATTAATGAAGAAAGCAACGTGGTTGATGCTCACCCAAAGTCTGTGGTAACAGAAACCTTTCGACGGGTTAGAACGCGCATTGACTTTTTAACCAAAGGCATTGAAGCTCCCGTAATAGGTATTACATCATCCATGCCGGGTGAAGGCAAAACGTTTTGCGCGCTGAACTTAGCGGCAGCTTTTGCACTTAGCGGTAAAAAAACAGTGCTGCTTGGCTTTGATATGAGAAAGCCAGGCATGAATAAAATCTTCAATTCGCATAAGGAAACTGGCCTTTCAAATTACCTGATTGGAAAAGCTGATCTCAATGATATTAAACTAGAATCGGGACAGGAAAACCTGACACTTATTCCGTCCGGTATAATCCCGCCGAACCCTTCAGAATTAATCAGTTCGGATAAAACAGAGCAGCTTATTTCTGAGCTGAAACAACAATTTGATATTATCGTTATCGATACGCCTCCAATGGGCATTGTTTCTGATCCATATCTTCTGGCACGCCATACTGACTCGTTAGTATTTCTTGTTCGTCAGTTGCATACCATTAAACCTGTATTGGCGCAAACCTTAAAAAACATGCAGGACGAAGGCATTAATAATGTTGGCCTTTTATTGAATGATATCCACATCAAACGCAACCGATATGGTTATGGATACAGCTACGGCTACGGTTATGGCTACGGTTATGGTCACGGTTACTACGATGAGCAATAATTAATTTCTATCGATGTGATATAGAAACTGTTTAAGTTTTATCCTTTGGCTTATCTTGGCGACTTAAGCGCTCATACTTCTGCAAAAATTCTTTAAATAGTGGTGCTATTCGCATCATTTTTGCCTTGTATGAGGTACGATAGCCATCGTACTTAATTAGCTTTGCTGAACGTTGTTTCATCCAAACTAACTCACAAAAACAAAATTTAAACAGTTTCTTAGAATAATAGTTCGTTAGTTTTTAGGCAGAAGGCAGTAGTTCAAATCGTATATCTTTAAATATCAAAATATTACAAGAACAATCGCTTAAACCATTCTCTTCTGACAATCAATAACTTACAAAACTTTAACGAACTATTGTGGAAAGGAGAGCATAATTATTGGACTGCCCTGCTTCAAAGTCAAAAGCTTTAATCATTTTTACGCAGCAACCCACCTTATTTGCAAATAAGTGCATTGCGCCAACGCATTACCCCATCCCTAAATAGCAATGGTGAGCAAAAAACATTAAGTGATGCACTAAAAAAATTGGGTAATGCGACTTTTTACCCGTTCATTCCATAATTGAAGTGGGGTACCTGCGTTTTTGAAGTACCTCTATCCATTAATGAAGTACCCCCTATGCGGTTTTGAAGTGGGTTCATCAGGCATTTTATCCGGTGTTTACATCTTTTTTGCTCAGTGATGCATCTTAGTAAGTACCTCATTGTATATTTGAAGTACCCTTCACCATAAAAAATGCGAAAAGCGGTACTCCAGAAGCACCCCGCTACCGCGCGTGTCCTCACGCGTGGTTAGACTTAAAAAGTGTGCGTATCTGCGATATCAGCTCTTTATTTCAAAAATTTAAATCGAACTCGCGCGTTATTAGCACAAAAAAGGCCTGAACATCAAATGCCCAGACCTTTTATATATTCTTAAAATGTATTCTTTTACATCAGGAAAGATAACAGAATACCAGCTGCAACAGCCGAACCAATCACACCAGATACGTTAGGTGCCATGGCATGCATTAGCAAGTGGTTATTCGGGTCATTCTTTAATCCTTCGTGCTGAACCACACGCGCTGAATCAGGTACCGCCGAAACACCAGCTGCACCAATCAATGGATTAATTTTGTTGTCGCCTTTAAGGAATACGTTCATTAAACGAGCGAAAATCAATCCTCCTGCAGTGGCTACCATAAACGAAACAGCACCTAATCCAAATATCTTCATTGAAGCTGTTGTCAGGAAGTAATCTGCCTGAGTGGATGCACCAACGGTAATACCTAATAAGATCGTAACAATATTGATCATTGAGTTACGCGCTGTATCAGCCAAACGCTCTGTTACACCAGACTCTTTTAATAGGTTTCCGAAGAATAACATACCCAATAGTGGCAATGCTGAAGGCGATATAAAGGTTGTCAATAACAAACCAATAATCGGGAACATGATTTTCTCAGTTTTAGAAACGGCACGCGGCGGCTTCATTTTGATCAAACGCTCCTTCTTAGGAATAATCAATCGCATAATTGGTGGCTGAATCACAGGCACTAATGCCATGTATGAGTAGGCCGCAATTGCAATTGCTCCCATTAAGGTTGGCGCCAGTTTTGAAGAAAGGAAAATCGCCGTAGGTCCGTCTGCACCACCGATAATACCAATTGCACCCGCTTCCTGCGGTGTAAAGCCCATTGCTGATGCGCCTAAGAAAGTAGCAAAAATACCTACCTGAGCTGCTGCTCCTAAAATCATCAACTTTGGATTGGATATCAGTGAAGAGAAATCTGTCATCGCACCAATACCTAAGAAGATAAGTGGTGGATAAACCCCCTGTTGAACACCGAAATAAAGATAATTCAATACTGAACCTTCTTCATACAAACCAATTTTGTAACCATCTAAAAACGGCACATTACCTAAGATGACACCAGTACCAATCGGCACTAATAAAAGCGGTTCGTAATCGTATTTAATAGCCAGAAAAATAAAGAACAAACCGACACCAATCATTATAAAATTGGTAAAATGCGCATTAGCAAAACCGGTAAAGTTCCAGAATGTTTCAAGCCCTTTTGATGCATGATCTACAAATGTTTCAGCACCTGGTCCGGCAGCAAAGGCTTCAAATCCTCCACCGACAAACTGCAGGCTAAACAGTAATGACATGACACCAAAAAGAGTGATAAATCTTTTCATAATTAATTATTTACAATGAAATGAATTCAGTAAGAACTATTCCATTTCAATTAAAACATCGTTTTGTAATACAGCATCTCCAACAGACACTTTAATAGAAGCAATGGTACCATCCTTTTCGGCCAGTACATTGTTTTCCATTTTCATGGCTTCCATCACTAACAAAACATCACCCTTCTTAACAGCATCACCTTCACTAACCAACACTTTGAAAATATTACCAGGAAGAGGAGCATTCACTTTCACACCAGCACCACCGGCGCTTTTGGTAATGAATCCTTCGCCTTGCTTACGCTGAACTGGTTTACGAACCAATTTTGGCGTTTTAGCCTTCTTTACTTCCTGATGAATCTCAACTTCATATTGTGTTCCGTTTACATCTAATTGAGCAATATTCTCCTCAATATCTTTCAGATGAACGTCGTATTTGTTACCTCTAATGGTAAAACTAAACTTTTTCATGTCCTCTTATCTGGGGAAATTAACATTGTTAAAACTATACACTTTCGAACTCCATGGAGAGTAACGCTTTCTCACTTGTTTAATAGTTATAACGTTACTTTCTTCATCATGTAACTCATTAAAGTACAGATGCAGTGCCATTGCTATTGCTGCATTAGTTTCGCCGGTAATAACCAACTTGTCATCGGCCAGCTCTTCAACAGCAACATCTTTGTTCTTCTTTCTTAGTATTCTTCTTAAGTTCCAGTTTAATACTTTTGGAAGAGTCAGAAAAACACCAATCAGAAACACCAACGCCACAAAAACAATAAACCATCCCAAAACAGTAATGGTCCAAGTCATCGAATCAACGATTAATAAATTCATTTCTCTGTGGTTTAAAGTGGAATATTCGAATGTTTTTTCGGAGGATTGGTTACTTTCTTAGTTTGTAAATTCTGGAAAGCTCTAATCACTCTGAATCGTGTATTTCTTGGCTCAATAACATCGTCAATATAGCCATAAGAAGCTGCCTGATATGGATTAGCAAAAGACTCTTCATACTCATCAGTCTTCTTCTGAGCGTAAGCTTCTTTCTCCTCTTCAGTTTCTAATTTTGAAATTGCGCGTCCTTCTAATACCTCAATAGCACCTTTCGCACCCATAACAGCAATTTCAGCCATTGGCCATGCATAGTTAAAGTCACCACGTAGTTGCTTCGAAGACATCACATCATGAGCACCACCATACGACTTACGAATCGTTACGGTAACTTTTGGTACTGTCGCCTCACCGTAAGCAAACATCAGTTTAGCACCATGAATAATAATACCTGCGTACTCTTGTCCTGATCCAGGTAAGAAGCCCGGAACATCCACCAAGGTTAAAATTGGAATATTAAAGGCATCACACATTTGAACAAAACGCGCTGCTTTACGTGACGCATCACAATCCAACACCCCTGCAAGGTAATTAGGCTGGTTAGCAACAACACCTACAGACTGGCCATCCAAACGGCAGAAACCAGTAATAATGTTTTTAGCATAGTTGCGGTGTACCTCTAAGAACTCACCATCATCAGCGATAGAAAAGATAATATCTTTCATATCGTAAGGTAAGTTTGGATTATCAGGTACCAGGTCATTTAATCCGTCATCATGACGATCAATTGGATCATTACATTCTAATACTGGTGCCTCTTCCATATTATTTTGTGGAAGATACGATACCAACTTACGAATTAATAGTAATCCTTCTTCTTCATTTTCAACCTTAAAGTGTGATACACCAGATTTAGATGCATGTACATCAGCACCTCCAAGGTCTTCAACTGAAATCTCTTCTCCAGTTACTGTTTTTACAACTTTAGGACCAGTCACAAACATATATGACGACTCTTCTGTCATCATGATAAAATCTGTCAATGCAGGAGAATAAACAGCACCACCTGCACAAGGGCCAAAAATTGCAGAAATCTGAGGAATCACCCCAGATGCCAGGATATTACGTTCGAAAATTTCAGCATATCCAGCCAATGAAGTAACACCTTCCTGGATACGGGCACCTCCTGAATCGTTGATACCAATAACCGGTGCTCCCACTTTCATCGCCATGTCCATAATTTTACAGATTTTCTGAGCCATTGTTTCAGACAATGAACCACCAAAAACTGTAAAATCCTGAGCATAAACATAAACCACACGTCCATCAATGGTTCCGTGACCAGTTACAACACCATCGCCTAAGAATTTATTCTTTTCCATACCAAAATTGGTACAGCGATGTGTTACGAACATATCCAACTCCTCAAAAGAGCCTTCATCTAGTAATACTTCAATACGCTCTCGAGCAGTCATTTTACCTTGAGAATGATGCTTTTCAATACGCTTTTCACCTCCGCCAAGCTTTGCTTCAGTACGAAGATCAATCAGTTTTTTAATTTTATCCTGGGTTGACATATAAAATTGTAAGAATTAGTCAGATATTAGAGAGATTACTTGTTTGGATCTTCACAAAGCTCTGTCAATACACCGAAAGTTGACTTTGGATGAAGGAATCCAATATTTAAGCCTTCGGCGCCTTTACGAGGGGCTTTATCAATTAACCTCACGCCTTGTTCTTCTGCAAATGTTAGTTTTTCAGCTAAATTCTCAACTGCAAATGCCATGTGGTGAATACCTTCACCTTTCTTTTCAACAAACTTGCCAATTGGTCCTTCAGGATCTGTAGATTCCAAAAGTTCAATTTTAGTATCTCCCACTTTGAAAAAAGCAGTTTTTACTTTTTGATCAGCCACTTCCTCAACTGCGTAACACTCTAGCCCATAAACTTTCTCAAAGAAAGGGATAGCCTCATTCAAATCTTTAACTGCAATTCCAATGTGCTCAATATGCGTAGGTTTCATATCTAATTATTTATTGTTTAATAAAATGATTCAACAAAAGTAGAAACTAATATAGGCTTTACCACATTTTTCCTTTTAAAAAAAGATTGTTTTAAAACATATAACCAACGTACATTTTCGTTAAATATCAATAAATTAAACTTGTTACATATGTTCATGATCAGCATATATTAAACCCTAAATTTTTGATTCGTTTATATAATTCTGCTTATAATTCGAAAGCGATATGGATAAAATCAGTAAGTCAACTTAGCCATTTAGTTGCGATTTAAAACTTGATTTTTATTAAACATGACAATCGCCATTATACTAATGATATATATCAGGTATTGAATCTTCTTTTGTCAGTAAATCAAATTCGACTATAATTTTATGGATATCCGTATTTCGTAGATTATCTTAGAACAAGCTTCAACACAGAATGTGTGCGTAACTCCAGGATTTGATTCAATTTGGATGATAAAGGTAGGTTTTAAACGCAAAAAATCCGATACCCTGTTCGAATATCGGATTTCTCTATAAAAGGCAGCCCCCGATAGTTATCGGGGCTACTCTCCCGCTGTGGGAGAACCATATACCATTAAATGCAAAAAGAGTAACCGATCATTCGAT
>DIYS01000027.1 GCA_002429115.1 Saccharicrinis sp. UBA6048
AGGGCGTCCAAAAATACGATAAGCATCCGTTCACTGAGCGTAGTCGAAGTGATTATTAGTTGATAATCAGCAATGATAATATTCGATCTCGACTACGCTCGACCAGCAAGTATAGTTTTCGGACACCCTCTTTTAATAGCAAATAGCCCTCGTTTTTTAGGATTTTTCAAATATTCGTATATTTTTGTGTAAAGTCCATTCTGGGTTTACCACATTATAATTTATACAAGTCTGAATGAAGGTAATAGAAGTAAACGATAAGCCAACTCAAAAATTATTTCTTGATGTAGTGGAACTGATTTATAGGGATGATAAGGAATATGTTCGTCCACTCGATAATATGGTTGAAGAAGTATTTGATCCAAGCACTAATACATACTTTAACCATGGCATTGCTACGCGCTTCATTTTAATAGATCAGGATAAGGTCATAGGACGAATTGCGGCCTTTATAAACTATAAAAAAGCAGATGGCTTTGATCAACCAACTGGAGGTGTTGGTTTTTTCGAGTGCATCAACAACAGCGAAGCCGCACACCTATTATTTGATACAGCTAAAGACTGGCTGAAAGTTCATAATATGGAAGCGATGGACGGTCCTATTAATTTTGGTGAGAATGATAACTTCTGGGGATGTTTGGTTGAAGGGTATTCTCAGCCAGGTTTTGGAATGCAATACAACCCTCCATATTACAAAGAGCTCTTTGAATCTTACGGTTTCACAACTTATTTTGAGCAAATAACCAACCATCTTGATTTAACGGTGCCTTTTCCTGAGCGGTTCTGGAAAATTGCCGGTTGGGTGGTAAAAAAAGATGGCTTTAGTTTTAAACACTTTAAGATTAAAGAAGCCGACAAGTTTATCGACGATTTTGAAACGGTTTATAATGATGCCTGGAAATTTCATGAGAACTTTACTCCAATAGATAAAAAGGTACTTAAAGCAACCATGATGAAAGCAAAAGCTTTTATGATGGAAGATCTGATCTGGTATGCTTATCATGACAACAAACCGATTGGCTTTTTGGTACTATTCCCGGATGTTAATCAGATACTTAAGCACTTTAATGGTAAGATGAGCCTCTTGAATAAGATTCGTTTTCTATGGATGAAGCAACGAAAATACATGACTCGTGCACGGGTAGTAATACTTGGTGTGGTACCTAAATTTCAGCGATCCGGAATTGAATCCGGGTTATTCTGGCATTTGAAGGGAAGTGTGGATCGCAATCCTCATCTTAAAGAATTAGAACTTTCATGGGTGGGAGATTTCAATCCTAAGATGCGCGTTCTTCAAGAATCCATGGGAGCATCATTTGGCAAGAAACACATTACGTATCGCTATTTATTTAATAATAAGAATAATGCTCAGGTAAGAGCCAGTGCTATTCCTGTTGATACAAAGTATAATGCAAAATCTGAATGATAATGATAAATTTCAGAGATTAAATACATTAAAAGCTTTGCAGGTTAAAATTTATAGTTTACCTTTGCAGCCCGATACGAATAAGAATATTAAAGAATTAAATTATATAACAATGAAACAGGGAATTCATCCAGACAACTACAGGTTGGTAGCATTTACCGACATGTCAAATGGGGATACGTTCATTACTCGTTCTACTGTTAACACTAAAGATACTGTTGAAATCGACGGAGTTGAATATCCTCAGGTTAAGTTAGAAATTTCAAGTACGTCTCACCCATTTTATACTGGTAAGATGAAACTTGTTGATACTGCAGGACGTGTAGATAAGTTCATGAGCAGATACCAAAAACACTTTGACAAGCGTAAGTAATTACCAGTCAGCGCAACAAAATATAAAGCTTCGGGATTTCCGGAGCTTTTTTTTTACAATTATTGTAAATTGCTTCTTCATTTATAATAAGATAAAGAATGAACCTGATTTTATTCGATAATAAGTATCGCTGTGGTATGTTGCCGCTAACATTCACACGCCCTCAAGCTGCAGTTCGGGCTGGCACCTTAACCATTAAAGAAAAATGGGAACACTGGTTAAAAACTAAGGCAAGCTACCTGACGGACGGCGCTTTAGCTGAAAAGTTTATAGCGTCAATCGAAGCTGATAATTTATTTGTTGCAGCTTCTGTACTGCCTGACCAAAAGCTTGTTGAAGCAATCAAGAACCTTAAAGAAGGAGACATTCTTCAATATAATGACGAAGTCATTGCGGCTCGTGGCGCCGAAGAACTTAAAAGCAGTATCATTGAAGAAGATTTTTCTTCCTGTAATACTATTGGGTATTCGGGCGAGCTAAGAATTCTTGATAAAGTCTACAAACTTATTTCATACAATCAGGAAGAAATTAAACGCGATTTTGAGTTAATCACAAATGGCCGACAATCGCAGTCAATCGACGAAACAGTTACTGTTGTTGGAGCCAACAAAAATCCTGAGATCACTAATCAGATTTTTATTGAAGAAGGTGCAACGGTCGAATATTGTTACCTGAACCCTCAGGGCGGTCCTATATACATCGGCAAGAATGCTACTATTATGGAAGGTGCCATGTTACGTGGCCCAATTACAATTGGTGAATCATCACAGGTGAGCATGGGGGCAAAACTATACGCTGGTGCTGCTATTGGCCCATGGTCCAAAGTCGGAGGAGAAGTAAGCAATTCTATTATTACAGGTTATTCCAATAAGGTGCACGATGGCTACTTAGGGGATTCTATTTTAGGTGAATGGTGTAATCTTGGTGCAGATACAAACACCTCAAACCTGAAGAATGATTATGCGATGGTAAAATTGTGGGATTACTCAACAGAACGATTTGCTAAAACGGGACTTCAGTTTTGTGGATTGGTAATGGGTGATTACTCTCGTTGCGCCATCAACACATCCTTTAATTCAGGGACAGTTGTAGGTGTTGGATCAAATATTTTTGGTAGTGGTTTTCCTCGTAATTTTGTCCCATCGTTTATTATTGGAGGCCCACAAGGCTATAAAATTAATGGCCTGAAAGCCGTTGAACGAATAGGAAAAACAGCTATGGGACGCCGTAAGGTTGATATGACAGAAGCTGACACCAATATATTAAATGAGGTATTTGAGACAACAAAAAAGTTTCGAACCTCGTTTAAATAATTTTGGCACAGCAATTGACAAATAGCCAAGCGGATAATTTTATTCGGAATGGCCGTCAATATGTCATGGGTGCCATTCATTTTTGAGATTTTTATTATGGATAATTATAAGTTTGGTCAAGATAAAGTACTGATGTCTGATGTGTTTGAGTCTGATGCTGAGTTTATTCCAATTGTAACAGATGAGGATGAACAGAATGTCAGTGAATTTGAAGTGCCTGACATCCTGCCAATATTACCTTTACGAAATACGGTTCTGTTTCCTGGTGTAATCATTCCTATATCAATAGGGCGCGAAAAGTCATTGCGACTCATCAAAGAAATTCAAAAGAACAAAGGATACTTTGGAGCAGTTGCTCAAAGAGATGTAAAAGTAGAGGAACCACAAAAAGAGGATCTTTTTGAAGTAGGTACCGTTGCCAAAGTGATCAAGGTACTTGAGATGCCGGATAACTCCACCTCAGTGATCATTCAGGGTAAAAAGCGTTTCCAACTGGATGAAATTGTCTCTGAGGAACCTTATCACATGGCCAAAGTAACCGGCCTGCAGGACGATAAGAAAGAAGAAGATAAGAACGAATTTGAAGCCATTGTAAGCTCCATAAAAGATCTTTCTTTACGGGTAATTAAAGCCTCATCCAACGTACCGCCGGAAGCTTCATTTGCAGTTAAAAACATTGAAAATGATGCTTTTCTGATCAATTTTGTTTGTTCAAATACAGACATTAACGTTGACCAGAAACAAGAACTTCTGTCGAAAGATAGCTTAATGGACCGAGGCATGCTCTTATTGGAGCATTTAGCTCGTGAGGTGCAGATGCAAGAGCTTAAGAACGATATTCAAAGCAAAGTAAAGCTGGATATTGACCAGCAGCAGCGTGAATATATGCTTCAGCAGCAAATCAAGACCATTCAGGATGAGCTTGGCTCAAGTCCTATTGAGCAGGAAATAATAGAACTTAAGGAGAAGGCTAAGAAGAAAAAGTGGGGCAAAGAAGTTAAAGATCTGTTCAAGAAAGAGCTGGATAAATTGCAGCGTTTAAACCCTGCAGCCGGCGAATACTCTGTGCAGCACAATTATTTACAAACGCTTATTGACATACCTTGGAACGAATATTCGAAGGACATCTATGACCTTAAACGTGCGGAAAGGATTCTTGATCGCGACCATTATGGTCTGGATAAGGTTAAAGAACGAATACTCGAACATTTGGCTGTTCTCAAACTGAAAGGAGAATTAAAATCACCTATCATTTGTTTGTATGGCCCTCCTGGAGTTGGTAAAACGTCGTTGGGTAAGTCCATCGCTGAATCACTTGGTCGAAAGTATGTGCGTATGTCTTTGGGTGGTGTTCACGATGAAGCTGAAATAAGAGGTCACCGCAAAACCTATATAGGTGCAATGCCGGGACGTATTGTTCAAAGCATCAAAAAAGCCGGCACATCAAATCCAGTGTTCATCCTGGATGAGATAGATAAGGTGAATGCCAGTGCTCATGGCGATCCATCAGCGGCATTACTAGAAGTGCTTGATCCGGAACAAAATGAGCATTTCCACGATAACTTTCTGGAGGTAGATTTTGACTTATCGAAAACCATGTTTGTGGCAACTGCTAACACATTGGGAAGCATCTCACAACCACTTTTAGATCGTATGGAACTGATCAATGTAAGTGGTTATATCCTTGAGGAAAAGGCAGAAATTGCGAAGCGTCATTTGCTACCAAAACAGATGGAAAACCATGGTATCCCTAAGGGAACAATCTCCATCAGTAAAAAAGTCATCTCTTACATTGTTGAGTCATACACCCGTGAGTCGGGCGTTCGCGAATTGGACAAAGTACTGGCTAAACTATGCCGAAAAATTGCTTTAAGAATCGCTAAGGAGGAAGAAGTTAAAAAGACCTTAGCCATTAAAGATGTTGCTAACTACCTTGGTGTTGCCCGCTTCTCTAAAGACAAGTGGCAGGATAACTCAACGGCTGGTGTTGTAACAGGATTAGCTTGGACGGCTGTGGGTGGTGAGATATTATTTGTTGAGACAAGCCTGAGCAAAGGAAAAGGTAAACTGACATTAACCGGTAACCTGGGTGATGTAATGAAAGAATCGGCCTTGCTTGCGTTGGAATATTTACGTGCCAATGCAGAAAAGTTAGGTATTAATAATGAGGCCTTCGACGAATGGAATGTGCACGTTCACGTACCTGAGGGAGCCATTCCTAAGGATGGACCTTCAGCAGGTGTTACAATGGTCACTTCACTTGCATCGGCATTTACACAGCAAAAAGTGCGTGCCCGATTGGCTATGACAGGTGAAATTACCTTAAGAGGAAAAGTCTTGCCTGTAGGTGGTATTAAAGAGAAAATACTGGCAGCTAAACGAGCTGGAATTACTGACATCATACTTTCTGACGAAAATCGAAAAGACATTGAAGAAATTAACGATATCTATCTGGAAGGATTACAATTCCATTTCGTAAAAGAAGTATCAGAGGTACTTGCACTGGCACTCCTCGATGAGAAAGTCAAAAATGCACTTGAAATATAATAAGAAAGGCCGGAACAAAAATCCGGCCTTTTATTTTAATATATACTCTTATCTCTTTTAGTGGAAATTAAACTGTATCTCATTTTTCACAGATAATACCGATTGGCAATAAACCTCTTCAAACTTTAATAAAACTTCTTCCAGTTCAGGTGCTAACCTCGATAAAGCTTTACGATGAATGGAACGGGGGATATGCTTATAATAGGCCTGAGCAATGGCACCTGTTATTGAGCCAAGCGTATTTGATGGCCCATCCAATCCAATAGATAAACGAATGGCCTCTTCAAAACTTTGAGACTCTAAAAATGCCATTATTGAACATGGAACCGGCGAATTGTAGCGTCCCTTAAGCTTACTCACACAATCTTTAGATAATCCTATCGGTAACTCATAACCTAGTTCATTACATACAAAATCCTTAATCGCCACCTTATTTCGACCTGTTCGAGCTAAAAATATAGATCCTGTTAAAGCCTGAGCAGCTTTCACTTTGTCCTCTGATGGGTGAGTTATTATTGTGGCTTTTCTTGTTTCTTCCAAGGCTTCGTCGATGGTATTGGCAGCAAATCCAATTGGACTGACCCGTCTTGCCGCGCCATCGCCCTCACTAACATAACCTAGCTCTGGATTACCGGCCAATGCCCACTCCAGAAATGCCGATCGATATCCGGCTCTCGGGAATTTCATGGTCCAATATTGAATAGCCTCAGCATACGATCTGTTGTTCACAATTGCATCGGCTGTAGCAATTGTTAATATGGTGTCATCCGTATAGGCTGAAACAGGTTTTAATAGTTGAAAATCAGATGGTGGTTGTGGCGAATTAATAAATGCTGATCCAATTATATCGCCGATAATAGCTCCTCTCATGCAGTTTATTTATTAGGTATTTGATCAGTAAAAATAAGGTCTTAAGTGAATCATCAATCTTATCTTGCTAAACAATATGATAAAATTGTCAATATTCTTGATGAACGTCGGTTCACTAATGACAAATAACGGATAGGAATGTCGATTAGACTCAAAAATCAAAGCGAACTCAGATTAGGATGTGCTATTCTCATAAAAAAGGAATATCTTTTATGAACCAAGCATAAAAACAAATGGGGGACCGCATTAAATATATTCTCTGGTTTATACTGGCAGTTTTAACCATGATAATGGTATGGTATTTTCGTGCCATTGTTTCTTTCCTCATTGTCTCTGTGGTTATTTCCTTGATATCCAGACCCATTCTTGACCTCATCAAAAAGGTCAGAATCAAAAAATGGCGACCTTCCGACTCTCTTGCTGCATTACTGACTGTATTAGCACTATGGGTCGTAGTTTTTTCCTTTTTTAGAGTCAGTGTACCATTTGTCGTTAAAGAAATTCACTTCTTGTCGAACGTTGACTTAGATGCCGTATTCGAAGCAGCAGAACGCCTGCTAGGATCAGCTATCGAACCATTAAAGCAAACAGAATTTGGTCAGGCTGGTATAGAGGTTATTCAAAGCCAGATAAAAGAAACAGCTGTTACCTTTTTTGATTTTTCACGATTGCGTGATCTGCTCGCTTCTTTAGCCAGTTTTCTTGGGGGCTTGTTCATTTTTATTTTCAGCGTTTCCTTTATTACCTTCTTTTTCTTAAAGGAGGAATGGTTGATAATACAAGGGTTACTACTTTTCGTACCAAACAATTACGAAGAAGGTCTTAAGCATGTATTAGCATCCATAAAAACACTGCTACGTCGCTATTTTATCGGGATAATAATACAAGTCTCTTTAATCAGCCTGTTTGTTACATTTGGCCTATACATTGTTGGCATTGAAATGCAGCATGCCATAATCATTGGCCTCTTTTCAGGGTTTATCAATGTCATCCCATATTTAGGTCCATTAATCGGTGCCTTCTTCGGGTTGCTGGTAAGTCTTGTAGTATATGTTCAAATGGCTGCACCTCCTGATTTTATCAACTACATGGTCGGTATTTTAATTGTCTTTATCATCGTTCAGTTATTAGATAACATTATCTTTCAGCCCTTTATATTCTCAGCAAGTGTTCGTGCTCATCCACTTGAAATTTTCATTCTAATACTCATGGCTGGGTACATGTCAGGAATTATTGGAATGTTCCTGGCAATCCCTGTATACACAATCATAAGAGTCGTCGCCAAAGAGTTTTTCTTTAATTATAAATTAGTTAAAAGGTTGACTGAAAATTTAAAAGAGTAAAAGGTCTTTAAAATATTATTGAAGCACTAAACAATTTAATGCCTCAATCGTTAACAATGTTTGAAAGATTAAATGTTAAAAAACGACAATATTATTTAAAAAGAACCTGAGTGTTGACGGGGATTTCGTGGAATTTTAACGCTTACACTCTTCAATTAATAGCAACTAATTATGGTGAAGACTTTATCAAGACCCTTACTTCCTGGGAATAGATTCTTGAAGTTTTTCTTAGTCTTTTTAGCAATGTCACATTTTGTTTCATTTACAACTAATGTACGTGCTGAAAACAAAGGGCCGGCTCCCGATGTCAAAGTCGGAGAACGTCTTTTTAATGGATTATTGCCAACCGGTGATGGTTCAAAATCCTGTGTTTCGTGTCACACCATGTATACTGGTGATACAATGAACTGGAATCCTTCAGCATTGGAAATGGCAAAGGTAGCGGCCGAAATGGATCTGGCGACTTTTAAAGAACACTTGCTAACACCGACCGGTGCTATGCGGGAAAAAGTTCATGTTAAGTACCAGTTAAGTGATGAGCAACTATTCCATTTACAAGGCTATTTGAAAAACTTAGCGATTGAAGGTATTGACGACAAGCCTTTATCCATCAATAAGTTATTAATCTTCTTATTGCTTGGTGGGTTGATGACCATCGCACTAGTTGACTTGTTCTTTACTAAAAAGATTTCTTATAAGGCAATTCATGTGCTAATTATTGTTTTTGGCATTGGCTTTCAATTAAAAATTGTAGCACACGACTTAATCGACTTAGGCCGTAGTCAGGATTATATGCCTGATCAGCCAATAAAATTCTCACATAAGATTCACGCCGGAGATAATAAAATTGATTGTTTGTACTGTCACTCCAATGCTGACGAAGGAAAATCAGCGGGTATTCCAAGTGCCGGATTGTGTATGAACTGCCACCAAGTGGTGCGAAACGGATCAAACTCAGGTCAATTCGAAATTGGAAAAGTTGTAGACGCCTACGAAAACAATAAAGACATTGAATGGGTTCGAATTCATAACCTACCAGATCACGTTTACTTCAACCATGCCCAGCATGTTAATGTAGGTAACAGAGAGTGTCAGGAATGTCATGGTGATGTTGAGAATATGCATATCGTGAAGCAGGAGAACGACCTGTCAATGAGCTGGTGTTTAGATTGTCATAAAGAGACAATGGTGGACTTTAAGGACAATGATTATTACAAAACTTTTGAAGCTTTGCATAAGGATTTGGCCGAAGGTGTGCTTGACTCGATAAGAGCAGCTGATATTGGCGCCAATGACTGTATGAAATGTCACCATTAATAAACATTGATTTAAGAAGCAAGATAAAAGACATAAGACGGAAATCATCCTGATGCCTGGGTCTTAACTCTTGATACTAAATAAATATAACATGAAAGAATACTGGAGAAGCCTCGAAGATTTATTGCCTGCAGAAGAAACTGAGCAGGAAAAGAAGACTTCCATGCTGCTTTCTGATGATACCGAATCATCTAAGAACTCACGACGTGACTTTTTGAAATATTTCGGTTTCAGTATTGCTTCGGCAGCAGTATTAGCCGGTTGTGAACGCCCGGTTAAAAAAGCCATTCCACTTTTAATACAACCCGAAGAAGTTAAGCCCGGAACAGCCAATTATTATGCCTCGACGTTTTACGACGGAGCAGAGATGATTCCAATCCTTGTAAAAGTACGCGATGGTCGCCCAATCAAGATTGAAGGTAATGATCTATGCAAAATGACTGGCGGTGCTGCATCAGCACGAGTGCAAGCTTCTTTACTTAATTTATACGATGAATCACGTCCGGCTGCACCATCACTTGATGGTAAATCAATAGCCTGGGATGAAGTGGATTCAAAACTTAAAGAAACTTTAGAGAATTGGGATGCAAATAAAGAATTTGTAATTCTTACACCTAGCATACTCAGCCCTTCTACCCAAAAACTATTTTCTGATTTTAAAGCCAAATATCCATTTGTTGTATTTGAAACCTTTGATGCCTTTTCTTATTCTGCCATACGAGAAGCATACAAAGCTTCATTTGGTAAAGCAATTATTCCGCTTTACCGATTCGATCAGGCAAAACTGGTAGTAGGTTTTAATGCCGACTTCTTGGGTACATGGTTACAGCCAACCGCATTTAGTCGACAATATGCAGCAGCTCGCAAACTTACTGAAGGACAAAAAGACATGCTTCGTCATGTTCAGTTTGAGTCGATTATGACCCTAACTGGTTCTAACGCGGACGAACGTGTACCTATGCCAGCTGCAGATGAAGCTTATTATCTGGCTGGCTTGTATGCTGAATTAGCTAAAAAATCAGGCATCTCTTCAACAAGTGTTAATGCGCCTGAATCCATTGCTAAAATTGCTAATGAACTATTTCAGGCAAAAGGCAAATCTCTGGTCGTTTCAGGTACAAACGACGTTGCCATACAAACATTAGTTGTTGAAATTAACAAACTGCTTCAAAATACGTCAAAAACAATATTGGTTGACAAACCTATTAATCTATATCAGGGGAACGACAAGGCATATGCAGAGTTATTAACTCGCATGGAGGATAATAAAGTTGGAGCGGTTCTATTTTGGGAGACAAATCCGCTTTATCATGCGCCTTTAAATGGCAAAACCGAGGAAGCTATTAAAAATGTTCCGGTTCGTATCGCAGTTCAATCTCAGGCAACAGAAACAGCAAAACTTTGCAATTACATCTTACCTGCTCCACACTTCCTGGAACGATGGGATGATAAGGCATTGGTCGCTGGTGCCTATAGCTTAACTCAGCCGGCAATCAGACCTATATTCAAAACACGCACGCCGCAAGAAAACTTAATGGCATGGGCAGGTTTTGAAGGCTCTTATTATGATCTCATAAAGCTTTATTGGAAAGAAAACATATATAATTCTTCATTGGCTAAAGGCCGCCATTTTGAAACATTCTGGAAAGTTAGTTTACGTGATGGTCTTGTAATAGATGAAAAAGTTGCACCACAAGCAATCAATTACACAGGAACTAATGTTAACCAAATTCTTAAAAAGAATAATGCCGCGATATCATCCAATGATCTAGAGCTTGTTCTATATCAGAATGTACCTATTGGAGATGGTACTTTAGCTAATAATCCTTGGCTTCAGGAATTACCTGAAGCTGTGAGCCGCGTATGCTGGGACAATTACGTATCTGTAGCTCCTGCTTTTGCAGCGCTTCGTGGATGGACACAAGGTGATGTTATTGCCGTTAACGGTATTGAATTGCCGGTGTTAGTCCAGCCCGGACAGGCCAGAAACACCCTTGCTATTGCAGTGGGTTATGGTCGGAAAAATGCAGGTCGTGTTGCCACAGATTTAGGTAAAAATGTGTATCCGTTTGTACAAATTATTAATGGTGCCAGAAGTTATACGCTCCCTAAAGTTGAAGCCGTTGCAACAGGTAAAACCTACGAACTGGCAGCTACTCAGTCACATCATTCGATGGAAGGAAGAGCATTGGTGAGAGAAACTACCATTGCTGAATACCTGAAAAATCCGGCATCCGGCAATGAGATGCATGCTAAAGTTGAAAAACTGCACACCACACTATATCATGAGCACGAATACAAAGGGCACCACTGGGGGATGGTCATTGACCTGAATTCATGTACTGGTTGTAATGCCTGTGTTGTAGCGTGTTCAGCAGAAAATAATGTACCGGTTGTTGGCCGTAATGAAGTTCGTCGTTCGCACGAGATGCACTGGTTACGACTGGATCGATATTACTCCGGTGATAGTGATAACCCAGAGGTCGTTCGTCAGCCAGTGATGTGTCAGCATTGCGATAATGCTCCTTGTGAGAATGTATGCCCTGTTGCGGCAACCAACCACAGTTCTGAAGGTATTAACCAAATGGCTTACAACCGTTGTATCGGAACCAGATATTGTAATAATAACTGTCCGTACAAAGTTCGACGCTTTAACTGGTACGATTATACTGGTGCCGATTCGATTCCTAATAATCGGGTTGATGTGGCAGGTATGACGCTTGATCTGAAACGAATGGTATTGAATCCGGATGTTACAGTTCGTGCAAAAGGTGTCATTGAGAAATGCTCCTTCTGTGTGCAACGAATTCAAGATCGTAAGCTTAATGCCAAGAAGGACGGTCGCCAGTTGAGAGATGGAGAAATTAAGACGGCTTGTCAGCAAACATGTCCGGCAGATGCCATCACATTTGGAGATATGAATGATCCAAACAGCAAAGTGTCTAAACTATTAAAAGATGCTCGCCAATATGGATTGTTAGAAGAACTACACACCTTACCGTCAGTTGTGTACTTAAGCAAAGTAAGAAATAAGGATAAAAATAAAACGTTAAGCTAATGTACGTATCACCAGTTAGAGAGCCGCTCATTAGCGGAGAAAAGAGTTATACGAAAGTTACCGAGGACATATATGCCCCGATGGCAGGTAAACCCGGCAAACTTTGGTTTGGCGGATTAACATTAGCACTACTTGCTCTGGCCTTTGGTTTATTTTCAATATTCATCACTGTTTGGGATGGTATTGGAACCTGGGGTCTGGACCGAACCATTGGTTGGGGATGGGGAATCACCAACTTTGTTTGGTGGGTTGGTATTGGTCACGCCGGTACATTTATTTCTGCCATTCTATTATTATTCCGACAAAAATGGCGTACTTCTATTAACCGAAGCGCAGAGGCCATGACCATATTCGCCGTAATGTGTGCGGGCTTATTCCCATTAATACACATGGGCAGATTACCCCTTGGCTTCTTTATTTTTCCATATCCGAACACTCGCGATGTATGGGTTAACTTTAACTCCCCATTATTATGGGATGTTTTTGCCATTTCGACCTACCTGACTGTATCACTACTATTTTGGTACATGGGGTTAATTCCGGATATCGGTACGATACGAGACCGTTTAGTTCCAGGTATTAAAAAGAAAATATACAGTTTTCTGAGTTTTGGATGGACCGGATCGGCACGTCACTGGGCACGTCATGAATCTATGAGCTTAATTCTTGCCGGATTAGCGGCTCCTCTGGTTCTTTCTGTGCATACCATTGTAAGTTTCGACTTTGCCACCTCCGTCATACCCGGATGGCATACTACCATCTTCCCGCCTTATTTTGTGTCGGGAGCTGTATTCTCGGGTTTTGCCATGGTGTTAACTTTAATGATCATCACCAGAAAAGCGATTAACCTTGAAGATTATATCACCAAGGCTCACCTGGAGTCGATGAATAAAATCATCATCGCAACAGGTTCTATTGTTGGTATTGCCTATATAACAGAGTTATTTATAGCCTGGTATTCAGGAGTAGTATACGAACAATACGCTTTTGTCAACAGGGCTTTCGGACCATATTGGTGGGCCTACTGGATAATGATGACTTGTAACGTAATCACACCTCAGCTTTTCTGGATTAAGAAAATCAGAAGAAGCTTTGCTGCCACATTTGTGATCTCAATTTTCGTGAATATCGGTATGTGGTTCGAGCGATTTGTAATCATTGTTACGTCATTGCATCGCGACTTCCTGCCATCAAGCTGGAGTATGTATTCGCCAACCTGGGTAGAAGTTGGAATTTATGTAGGAACCTTCGGATTGTTTTTCACCCTCTTCTTCTTGTTTATTAAGTTCTTCCCGGTGATTGCCATCGCTGAAGTTAAGAGTGTATTAAAAACATCATCGGAAAAGTTTATTAAGAAAGGAAAGTAATTATGCAGAATAGAACTTTTGTTTCAGGATATTATCTCGACGATAAAGATTTGGTTGAAGGAATCAAGTCATTGCAAGCTAACAACATTGAAATTTCAGATGTTCGTACGCCTTTTCCGGTTCATGGCCTGGATGTAAAGCTAAACATGCGCAGATCACGTCTGCCACGAGCTGGTTTCATTGCAGGAGCATTTGGTGCCGCCATTGGTTTTGGTTTTCAGGCATGGGTATTCACACAAGCATGGCCATTGAATTTTGGTGGTAAACCATATTTATCGGTTCCATCGTTTATACCGGTGACTTTTGAGTTAACAGTTTTATTTGCGGCTTTTGCTTTGGTATTTGGCTTCCTGATAAGCAGTGGTTTAGGACCAGGAGCTCCTACCATTATCTTCGATGAAGAAGTGACCAACGACCGTTTCCAGATATTACTGGAAGCCACAGGAGGTAACAACGAACAACTGGAAAATGCATTGGTTGAAGCAGGTGCTGAAGGAGTAAAACGTCATGATATATAAATCAGGCAAATGTTTTAAGTAAGACGGCTGAAATTTTTAAGGTGTCTATCTTCACAAAACCAGCTTGAAACAAATTGACAAATATACGAATCATCAATTCGACAAATTTAAACTATGTATAAGTCATTTGAATTTACAAAAAAGATAAGATCTATAGTACTGGCCATTATCGCCATTGGAGCAGTGCTCAGCGTTGCCGGTATCGCATTAAATCTTGACCATACGCATCGTATCTGGGCCAATGTACTGCTGAACGGATTCTTCTTTACAGCAATAGCAATGGGCGCAGCATTCTTTGTAATTGTGCATGTTTTGGGTGAATCTGGATGGCACACGGCTGTTCAACGAATCCCTGAAGCCATGTCCATGTACGTGCCATTTGGTGGTGTTGTCATGCTGCTGGTTTTAGTAGGTATGCACGATATTTACCATTGGAGTCATACAGAGCATTTGGATGAGATTTTGCAAGGCAAAAGTCCTTACCTTAATCCGATTTTCTTCAGCGTACGAACCGTTGCCTATATTTTAATCTGGTCGATGCTGGTGATGTGGTTCAGAAAAGTATCATTGAAAACAGACACCAATAGTGATATTCGATTATTCAACAAACAACGAACAATTGCAGGTATATTTATTGTAATCTTTGCGGTGACAAGCTCAACTTCTGCATGGGATTGGATCATGTCTATCGATGCACACTGGTTCAGTACATTGTTCGGATGGTATATTTTTGTTGGTTCATTCGTATCTTCAGTTGCCCTGATTATCATCTTGTTATTCATTCTTCGACGCATGGGCTACATGCAACATGTTAATGATGAACATCTGCATGATCTAGGAAAATACCTTTTCGGATTCAGTATTTTCTGGGCCTACCTATGGGTATCGCAATACCTACTGATTTGGTACAGTAACATACCGGAAGAAACAGTGTACTATGTGAAACGAATGGAGGATTTTGAAGGTATCTTTTATGCAAATGTGCTTATTAATTTTCTGGCTCCATTTCTAATTCTCATGGCTCGTGGCACCAAACGTAACCTTACATGGCTTATTGCTGCATCAATTATTGTTTTCATCGGACACTGGATTGATACCTACCTGGCAATTATGCCGGGCTCCATTGGACATGCTGATTTTGGAATTTTAGAAATTGGAATGACCGTATTAGTTCTTGGTATATTTCTATTAATATTCTTTCGCAATTTTGCAAAAGCACCTGTTGTTCCGGAGAACCATCCGTTTTTTAAAGAAAGTTTTGACTATGACAATATTCGTTAAGCATATGAGGTATTCAAATTTGATTAAAACACTAGGATTAAGTTTCGTTTTACTGACAACGATAACTTCATGTGACAAGGATAGAAATAAACCAGGCTATAGTTATTTCCCGGATATGGAACAATCTCAGGCATATGAAACCTATACTGAAAGTCCTGTTTGGGCCAATGGCCGTACCAATCAAGCACCGCCTGAAGGCACTGTTCCACGTGAAATGATTCCTTTTGATTTTGAAAAAACCGATGTAAACAGAAAGTGGGCAGGTCAGGAGTTGGCTAATCCATATATGGGTGATGCAAGTGTAAAAGAAGAAGGCAAGCGATTGTATGATATCTATTGCCTGCATTGCCATGGAGAAATTGGTGATGGTAAGGGACATCTTTATACATCACAAAAATATCTGTACTTACCGGCAGATTTAAACTCTGAAAAAATAAGAACAAACCCGGATGGAGAAATCTTTCATGTAATAACAGCAGGATATGGTGTAATGGGTGCTCATGGGGCACAAATATTGCCGGATGAACGTTGGAAAATTGTGTCTTACATAAGACAGGAATTACATAGTAAAGCAGATTCTATAGCAGCAATTCCTCAACCAGTTACCGAGGAAGTTACTCCAGAAACCGAAAAAGATAAAATTTAAATTAGTTGGTTAATAAATGGAAAAGTCTTGTAGCTACTTTAGTTGCAGGACTTTTTTATTGACTCAACAGATCAAAACGTTCATCATTTCCTTCAATAAAACCTTTGTCAGCTTTTTCATTACTTAGCTCCTTCTGCCGCATGGCCAAGGCACTTTCTAAACGCAATCGATATCCGTTTTTAAATGACATGATATGCGCCTGATCAAAGCCCATATTTCTAATAACAGTCAGAAATCGTTGCGCCTCTTCATATTCGATAAACTCACCTAAAGTAAATTGATTGATGCTATCGTAGGAGTCTTGCTTTAAACCGAGCATATTATCTTTATATTCGCTTAAATCCAAGCCCTTGTATGCCCCAATCTGAATGGCGAATAAAATACCATTGTAACCTTGCTTTGGAAGAGCTGCCGAGTGAGGTTTATAGGCGAGCCTTTTTAAGGAGTCCATATTGACTTCCTTTTCTATATAGACGGTATCTGATACTATAAGTTGATTATCATATTGCACTGGCAGATGAATAAAACCTTGAGAAACCATCATAATTGCTGAAACAATGAAAAAGATAGCACATAAGTATAACCACATACGCAAACTTTTGATGCGCTCCGATTGCCGTCTGGATAATTGACGTGTTCTACTCAACTCCTTATCAAGAGCGTCCACACGTAGCTGCAGCTTGTGCTCATTGGTCGAATAATCTTGCATTGACATTATTTGGGTGTTTAATGTTACCCAAAAATAAATTATTATGGCAAGGATGTAAATGATAAGCAATGCATAATAACTAACAAGATATTAACAGTTTTGCCTGCGAAATAATTTCTAAAAGATGTTAATTGCAAAATCCGGAGCAAAA
>DIYS01000222.1 GCA_002429115.1 Saccharicrinis sp. UBA6048
CCTCAACAATACTTGCATATACAAAATCATTAGAAATGGAATTGCTTTTATCGGATGCCATAAATCGCTTGAAACGACCGCTTTTTCGGTCAAACAGGTTTAAGCCTCCCCGCGTTCCTACCCAAAGGTTATCCTTACTATCTTCAAAAATTACACGAACCGAATTATGCGAGAGTGATCGAGTATCCTTTGGATGATGTTTATAGTTTTTAAACACATTTGTTGTTGGGTTCAGCCGATTCAAGCCACTTCCATCTGTACCAATCCAAATTATTCCTTGCCGATCCTGGTAAACTTTCCTCACCGTATTATGACTTAAGGAATTGCTATTTCCTTCATCGTGCTCAAAATGAGTAAACCCATTGGTTTCAGGATCAAATTTACAGAGCCCTTTATCATTTGTACCAATCCATAAACAGTTATTTCTATCCTCAATGACAGACCAAACAAAGTTGCTGGATAGACTATTATTATCTAAAGGATTGTGCTTTATCAAATCAAATTTATTGGCTTGTGGATGATAGATATTGATCCCGGCACCGAACGTTCCCAACCACACGTTTCTATTCTGCTGATCCTGATAAAGACAAGTGAATGCATTTTGGTTAATGCTATTTTTATCCGTTGGATTATGCGTATAATGTGATACCTGGAAGTTTTGATCAATAAGGTACAAACCATCTCCATGAGAGGCATACCACATAATATCCTTGTCATCTAAAAGCAAACTCTTTTTTGTAATTAAAGCCAGACTATTATTGGAATCAGACGTCGACAATAAGCGCCGCATGGCAGAATTGGAGTCATATACATATAAAGCATCATTGGTACTTATCCATATATTTCCATTTCGATCTTCTTTAATGGTCTCTATCTGATCAATATTTTGACTAAGCTTCAATTCACTGTAATTTCCGCTGTTAATATCCAGTCTCAATACAGTATTGTCCGTCGCACATAAAACCGATTGACCCCTTAATTCGATATCAACTATTGGCAAATCCAGAATTTTGTTCAATGCAAGTGAGTCCGTTAATTTGTATAATCCACTTTCACACGCAATGAGAACCTTATCATTGTATACTTCAATAGCAGTCACCTCACATTTTAACTCCATCATTTGATTTTCGAGTGATGCAATATCGATTACCTGAAAACCCGATTTTGTGCCAACCAGCAATTTGTTTTGCCAGGCTTTCAGACACATAACACTATCATTAATGAGTGCATGGTCTGTATTTGTATGGAAGTTAACAAACACTTCCTTGCGCGGATTGAAATGCGATAAGCCATTTCTGGAACCAAACCATAGGTTCCCAATCGAATCTTCCTCGATGACCTCAATCCATTTATAACAAATGGTATTTGGGTTATTAACATCGGTGCGGTATACCTTGAAATTATAACCATCGTAGCGGTTGAGCCCATCCTCAGTACCGAACCACATAAAACCTCTACTGTCCTTGTTGATGCAGTATACTGAACTTAACGATAAGCCATCATCAATGGTGATGCTCTGAAAACGTATTGGAGCTGTTTGCGCTGTTGTTGTGGCAAAACATGAAAATACCAACAACAAAATTAGAAGTGTTTTATTCATTGCAAATGGGTTGGTTGCACGTAATAAAATACTGTGAACAAGTCAATAACGGGAACAGAATCTAAAGTAAGTGATGAAAGTCATGTTTGCAAATATTCCATGCATAAATTAAGCATTGATGATACTTAAAATAAACCTAATCAACCCAAATAGCCCCAACCATATACGTTCTGGCACGTCCACTGATCAACACACGGTTACCTGAATTTTCACAAAACAACACTCCACCGCGTTCAGATAGCTGCCGGGCATCCAGTTTGTTTTTGCTTAAGCGGTCGCTCCAATATGGTACCAGTGTGCAATGAGCTGAACCTGTCACCGGATCTTCCAGAATAGTTGCCTGTGGAGTAAAAAAGCGAGAAACAAAATCACAATTTTCACCCTTGGCTGTAGCGATTACACCTCCTGTACCTAAATTAATACTATCAAACACCTGGCGGTCAATTTGCAGATTCAACACACTACTTTCTGAAGGATAAACCAATACATAGTCACGTGCTTTAAGCACCGCATCAGGCTGAAGGCTAACGGATGATTTGATGGCTGTAGGTAAAATTTCACGGACAGGTGGTCTTGACGGAAAATCGAGCGTTAATAAATCTTCGTTGAAAGTAACCGTTAACCTTCCGCTTAAAGATGTAAATTCCACCTTATTTCCCGGATAATTGAGATGTACCTTTAGCACATAGGCCGCTGCCAGGGTAGCATGGCCACACAAATCCATTTCTAAATCGGGCGTAAACCACCTTAAACGGATGTCACTATTGGAACGTACGAAAAAAGCAGTTTCTGCAACGCCGTTCTCTTTCGCTATTTTAAGTAAAATCTCATCAGGAAGCCAATCTGAAAGTGGCACGACGCATGCCGGGTTGCCGCTGAAAATACGATCGGTAAAAGCGTCAATTTGATAAATCGGTAGTTTCATAGATAAAAGGTAATTCAGTTGTCAGCAGCATAAATTTACATTTTCTGATAATTAAAATCATCTTTCAGAAATAAAAACTGATGTTCAATCACCTTCTTCCACTTTTTTTACAAGAGAAATGCCCCATTGAACAGTGTTGCAATGGAGCATTTATATATAGTACTGATTTTAACATACTTAATATAACACACAAACGTTATTTTGTCAATATCAACAAACCTTTAATATTTATAAAAGATTGAATTTTAAGATTGTAGTAAAATTACCCTTCCGTTAACTCGTTTAATTTCCTAATTCAGATAAGAACTTACGCACTGCATCCACTGATTCTAATTTATAATTAGCACTGGTACGCTGGATTCCCACCTTAACAGTTATGGCACTATTTGGCAATTCTTTAAACATATATTCGTCTGTCCAGTCATCGCCCATGGCCATTAAGTAGTCGAAGTTTTCATTGTTGATAAACTTATTGGCCGCAATGCCTTTGTTAATACCTCCACTCTTAACTTCAATCACTTTGCTGCCTTCCATAATCTCAAGATTCAGATTCCCAACTAAGTCTAGCAATTCATCTTTTAGCTCATTGGCACGAATCACACTCTGCTCAGGTTCTGCTTTTCGGTAATGCCATACAAGCGAGTAGTTTTTCTCCTCAATAAATGATCCCGGTGTGTTATCAACGAAACGTTCTAAAACAGGCCGTATCATTGGCATCCAATTATTATTAACATTGGTCAGTGTCTGCCAGTCTTCTCCGTACTTACGTAACCAAACTCCATGTTCGCAAATCAGGTTGATAGGTACTTCTGCAAACCATTTTTCAAGTGTTTCACGATCACGACCACTAATGATTGTCACGGTATTTCTCTCATCGGCAATTAACTTATTTAAAATGCTATATAACTCTTCATTTGGAGTTGCTTCCTGTGGATTTTTATGAAATGCTGTTAATGTACCATCGTAATCAAGGAAGATCGCCCGCTTCTGAGCCTTAGTATATTTCCTATTAATATCCTTAAATACACCATTACTAATCTTCTTAACCAAAAACTCCTTCTGCAGCCGTTTAACATTTTCAAGTGCATGCACAAATTCACCGGCCCATTTAAATACTGAATATCGTTCGATGCGCTCTTGCAGATACTTCATGCGCTCTTTCTGTTCTTCCAAAGGCATGGTCAAGGCTTTATGCATAGCATCGGCAATCTCATCTTCATTAATTGGGTTAATGGTAATTGCCTCGCCCATCTCTTTCGACACACCAGCCATTTCACTCAAAATAATGACACCTGTCTGATTGTTTCGTGAAGCCACATATTCTTTTGCTACCAGGTTCATGCCGTCACGAAGCGGTGTAACCAATGCCACATCTGACATATTGTAGAGCTCAACAAGATTTTCGAAAGGCATGGATCGGTAAAAATACCATACCGGGGTATAATTGATGCTTCCATAGGTTCCGTTGATATTCCCCACTAATTCATCCACTTCACGCTTCAGCATCATGTATTCCTCTACCTGACCTCGGCTAGGTACCGCCAGCATAATCAAGGTGACCTTTCCATGAAACTCCGGATACTTTTGCATAAACTTACGGAATGCTCTTAAGCGCTGAGGAATTCCTTTGGTATAATCCAATCGATCGATGGATAGAATCAGGCGTCTATCAGGCGAAGTCATAAAGTATTTCTCCAGCTCCTTATGCAGGTCTGAGCGCTCCTGGATGGTTTTCTGCATAACAGCGGCCGAAGTCTTCTTAAACTTGTTGTAATCAATTCCCATCGGAAAAGAATCGGCCTTTATAATGCGTTCTTCTGAATGAATTTCATTAAACGAGATCTCATAGCCATACAGACGACGAACCGAACTCAGGAAGTGACGTTCATAGTCATAGATGTGGAATCCCAATAAATCGGCTCCCAGCATCCCTTTTAACAATTCCATGCGCCACGGCAATATCCTGAATACTTCGTACGATGGAAAAGGAATATGAAGAAAGAAACCAACAGTTACATTGGGCTTAACTGATTTTATCATTTCGGGCACAAGCAACAGCTGGTAATCGTGTACCCAAACAGTATCTCCGTCTTCAGCAACCTCAAGAACTTTGTCTGCAAATCGTTGGTTGACGCGCTTATAAGTCTCCCAGTTTTCTGGCGAATAGTCAACATACTGCGTAAAATAATGAAACAGAGGCCAGATGGTTTTATTACTAAAGCCTTCGTAGTATTCCAAAATCTCCTTCTCACTAAGAGGCACTGTCACACAACTCTTTTCAAGCAACTGACGATCAATCGATTTAGCATCCTCATCACTTAAAGTATCAGAATTAACACCTGACCATCCAATCCACTTACCGTCATACTCTGTGTATACTGATTTCATGCCAGTTGCAAGGCCTCCGACACTCTCAATTAAACTGTATCCTTTTTCTTCTTTTACTAAACTAAATGGTAGGCGATTCGCCACGATGTGAAGTTTCGACATAGGTTGTGTGTTAAAAACTGACTTGTTTGCATTTATACTAAAAAGAAAGCCACAAAAAGTAGTATTATTAAAAAAAATACCTTTTTTTCGCAGAACATAAGCAAATATACACCTTTATATCATTGTTTGTTGAAAAGAAGTTTAAAGAAATTGTGATAGTTGATTAGCCTATGAAAAACCTTGATTACGGTATCATTGGAAACTGCAGAAGTGCTGCACTAGTTTCGAAGAACGGCTCTGTCGAATGGCTTTGTCTACCCCATTTTGCCGCTTCATCCACATTTGCTAAAATATTGGATGATAAAAAAGGTGGCTTCTTTAGTGTAAGACCTGTGGAGCAGTATGAAACTGAACAGTTTTACTTGCCTCGTACCAATATTCTTGTGACTAAATTCACATGTGAATCAGGGGTGTTTGAACTTCATGATTTTATGCCGCGATATCGCAACGAAGATGGAATATATTATACGCCACCGGATATCGTACGCTACATAAAGCATATTTCGGGCTCCGTTAATGTGGTCATTGATTTTCAGCCCAAGCTGGAATATGCTCAACCGCATACGCAAATTGACATCGATGAAGAGTACATCAAGGCTTATACGACAAATGGTGAATACGACTCGGTTTACCTGTATTCTTCATTGGACAAAAAAAGCATCGTCAATCAGTTACCTATTACAATAGAACAGAATGAATTTCTATTGCTAAGTTATAACCAGAAGTTATTACAACAATCAACTTCCCGATCATACCTAAAACATCAACGCACAAAGGTATATTGGCTGAACTGGTCGGATAGAACTACCTCCTTTAAAAAGTACGAAGAAGAAATTCTACGTAGTGCTTTAACATTAAAGCTTCTTAATTATCAGAAATCTGGGGCTATTCTTGCAGCACTTACAACATCATTGCCTGAAACCATTGGTGAGGTAAGAAACTGGGATTATCGCTTCTGCTGGATACGGGATGCCTCGATGGTAGTAAAGATCATGACACAGTTAGGTCACGAACGTATTGCCGAACGTTACCTGAACTTTATTATCAAGCTGATGCCGGATAAGAGTGAAAAGATGCAAATCATGTATGGCATCCATGGTGAAAAGACGCTTCGTGAGCTTGAACTGGATCACCTGTCAGGGTACGAAAACAGTAAGCCTGTCCGCATTGGTAACGCTGCATACGTGCAAAAACAGAACGATATATACGGCATCTTAATGGATGTTATCCTTCAATATTTCGAACGCTTCAAATCGACACTTGGTAATAGTGAAGATTTATGGACACTGGTTCGCAATATTGTAAAAGTAGTGGACGAGAACTGGCAATTGCCTGACAAAGGAATTTGGGAAATCAGAAGTGAAGGCAAACACTTCACATTTAGTAAAGTTCTTTGCTGGGTGGCAATTGACAGAGCCTGTAAAGTTGCCCAGTTGCTTAAACGTGATGATTATGCGCAAAAGTGGAAACTCCTTGCCGAATTAATTGCTGCTGATATTCATGAAAATGCCTGGTCAGATAGTAAGCATTCATACACGCAATCGTATGGTTCAAATGACCTGGATGCAGCGGTACTATTAATGGAATCATATGGTTTCCTTGATGCAGATGATCAGCGCTATAAAAAGACAGTATTGGCCATTCAAAAGGAGCTTGAGCACGATGGCTTAATGTATCGTTATAAAAACGAAGATGATTTTGGAGAGCCTCAGTCAGCATTTACCATTTGTTCGTTTTGGTTAATTAACAGCCTTTATAAAATCGGGCTTAAAGATGAGGCAACGCGTAAGTTTGAAACGCTACTATCTTACTCTAATCACTTAGGATTGTTTAGTGAGGATCTGGATTTTAAAACCAGGAGGCTGCTAGGAAACTTCCCGCAGGCTTATTCTCATTTGGCAATTATTGAAACGGCCATTACGCTTTCAGGTGATGAAATTTCCAAAGAAGAGGAAATTATGAAGTCGATTAGACATTAGAATCATTCCAATTCAATATACAGCCTCAAATTTAGTTTTGGGGCTTTTTTTGTACTCATACCAATGTTACATTGAACTTAGCGCAATTCTTTTGCTCTTTTAAGCTAATACGACGTTAAAAAATATCGCCGTAACCAAGGCTATGGCTCTATTTTTTGCCTTGCCTTAGCTCAAAATAGCTAAAACAATTTAACGCTAACTCCAAAATAAAATTGGTATCAATCCCTTCGCGTGGTTTATCAGATAGAACACGAGAGGTACGATAGTGATCGTTCTCGTGCGGTAGCAGTGTTCACTGAGCGCAGTCGAAGTGGTTATCACTTGATATTCGTCAATAGTATAAATCTCATCTCGACACTACCTCGGCTCCGCTCGGCAATCATCTCAATGAGCGAGCTTAAATTTTAGACAGCTTCTACTGGTGCTATGGCATAAAATCTTATTTGCCAATGTGTTTTAAAAGGATATTTGTATTTTAGATGGCATTAACTAATAATTCTATACGTAACTATTCAGGTTCTATTT
>DIYS01000165.1 GCA_002429115.1 Saccharicrinis sp. UBA6048
AATTTCACCGTTTTTTCCACTATGGGGGGTACGAAAATTAAGTTTTGCTCAAACCTGTTAAGGAAAGTGCAAAGACCATAAAGTTTCTCAGTTCTTTGTGATCTTTGCGTCCTTCTTCTTCATGCTCCCCGATTAATATTATAATTCCACTTTAACAGCCCCCTTAGAGCGGATGAATAATTTATGACAGTTTCCTTTGCCAAAGACTGATTCAAGGGTTGAAATGTAATCATCTAAAAGATCGTTTGGGACAAAAGCCTGAATGGTTCCTGCAAAACCACCACCGTGGACACGCCATGCACCTTTTCCTTTTAATACCAATTCAGATAGGGCTAATGCCAGTGCAACATTCTGATGCTTGGTTTCTCCACCGACAAAAATATTCTGGTTGTACATGTATGAGCTGAATCCTGACTCAACCACCAGCTCAAGGAACTTATCGAAGCTGCCCGATTCCAAGGCATCAACCTGGTAAACCACTCGTGAGTTATCGGCCTGGAAGTGAATAGAGCGTAGTAAAGCCCGATCACCAACTTTCGCACGAATATTTGGAATGCCTTTCACAACATCTTCCATTGACAATGGGCGAAGAACTTCCTGTCCTAGCTCTTGTGCTACTGATTTCATTTCACCCGGAAGCGCATTGTACTCCTCATCCAATCCTCCATGGCTTCCACCTGTGTTAGTAATTACCAATGAGTAACCTGTTTGGGCAAAATCAAAATCCAATGCTTTAACAACAGGGTTCGCCTTGTCGGCAAAATCAATAGTGATAAATCCTCCAACGGCGCAGGCTGTCTGATCCATTAATCCGCAGAATTTCTTACAGGCATGTTCGGCTTTCTGACCAATCTTAGCATTGTCTACCGGATCAAGTTTGCCATCGTTAAAAAGGTGACTGAAAATAGCACCGATGAGCACTTCAAAAGAAGCTGATGAACTCAATCCAGAGCCCTCTGGCACACAACCATGAATGACCGCATCGAATCCGGAAATCTCGAAACCAAGCGCTTTAATTTCTTTCGCAATCGTTCGAACGATATTATCAGGCGTTAGTTTGAATTCAGTAACTTCTAGTTCATCTAGATCGACTTCAAAAGGATCAAAGCCTACGGATGTGATATGAACTTTTTTCGTTCCGTTAGGAGCAGCAATGGCAATATTATCCAGGTTAACAGCTCCCGCCAATACGCGACCTAACTGGTGATCGGTATGGTTACCACCCACTTCTGTTCGTCCTGGTGAGCTTAAAAGCACGACATCATCTGTTCCGTAAATGCTTTTAAACTGCTTCATATATTTGATGTAACGATCAGCCTGCTCTTTCAAAACCGCTGTGTTTGTTCCGTAAATCTCATTGAAGAATGGGTTGTTTCCTCCGTTGATTTTCTCGATTAAACTGGAAATCTGCATGATAAAAAGAATTAAGAGTTATTGTTTATTTTTCTTTGTAATGTGTCGTTGGTAAATCGCGCAGGCGCTGTGCTGCTTGTTCGGCCGTAATATCGCGCTGAGCATTGGCCATCATTTCATAGCCAACCATAAATTTCTTGACAGTTGCTGATCGCAATAGCGGAGGGTAGAAATGCATGTGCAAATGCCATTCAGGATGCTCGTCGCCATCGGTTGGCGCCTGGTGAATACCAGCTGAGTATGGGAATGATACTTCAAACAGATTGTCGTACATCACTGTTAGTCTTTTATAGGCATCGGCTAATCCTGTACGTTCCTCTTCACTTAACAAAGTAATGTCTGACACCGCTCGCTTACTAACAATCATAGCTTCAAAGGGCCAGGTTGCCCAAAATGGAACCAAAGCCACGAAATGTTCGTTTTCAAGCAGAATGCGTTCACCCGACTTGAGTTCTTCCTGCACATAGTCCGCTAACAGCGTTCGTCCATGCTTGTTAAAGTAGTCCTTTTGCATTTTCGATTCTTTAGCCGGCTCAACGGGTACAGAGTGCTGACCCCAAATCTGGCCGTGTGGATGAGGGTTGCTGCATCCCATGATGTCGCCTTTGTTCTCGAATATCTGGACATGATTGATATAATCTAATGCGCCAATTGTTTTATATTCTTCACACCATAAGTCAACCACCTTCTTAATATTGTCAACCTTCATCTCAGGAATGGTTAAATCGTGACGAGGCGAGAAACAAATGACTTTGCAAAAGCCTCTTTCACTTTCTGCGCGAAATAGTTCACCATTGGTGTAATTGCCCTCAGGAATATCAGGTACCAACGCACTAAAATCATTCTGAAAAACAAAAACATCTTTGTATTCAGGATTTTTATGTCCTCCTGCACGATCATTGCCCGGACACAAATAACATTTTTCATCATATGCAGGGCGATGCTCTATAGCCGGTTTTTCAACCTTACCCTGCCAAGGGCGCTTTGTTCTGTGGGGCGATACCAATATCCAATCGCCAGTGAGTGGATTATATCGCCGATGGGAGTGTTCCGTAAATTCAAATTGTTCCATATTCTGTTTGTGTACTGTGAATTGCTTTATATCGAACGCTTAAAAATAGGATCGCTGAACTCGCCTTCGTTTTTAGGTTTAAACTTAAAATAGAATGCGCCTTTTTTGGATTCGGACATATCTTTTTCCTCCAGTCGTTCCAGCACTTTTAATGAAAGAATCTTTTTCCGGAAGTTGCCCGGATCGAATTTCCTTTGGAAGATTTGATCGTATAAATTACGAAGGTGCGTAAGGGTAAATTTCTCAGGTAGAAGCTTGCGACCAATGATTTCGTAACTCGATCTTAAGCGAAGTTTTTCAAGTGCCTTTTCAACCAAATTGTTATGGTCAAAGATTAAATCGGGCATTTCAGTTAAGGTAAACCAATTGGCTCCATAGTCTTCAATCAGGTTCGATGCCTTTTCGTCGATCTTAATTAAAGCGTAATATTCAACCGTAATAACACTCCCGCCCGGGTCCCGATTCGGATCAGAGAAGGTATGAACCTGTTCCAGGTAAACATCTTTAAGTCCAGTTAATTTATACAATACTCTTCGGGCAGCATCCTCGGTAGATTCATCTTTGTTAACCCAGCCTCCAAGTAGCGACCATTCTCCTTTGGCAGGTTCAATGGCGCGCTGGAATAGAAGTAGTTTTAGCTGTTCCTCTTCGTAACCAAAAATTACACAGTCAACCGCGACAAAGCGCTTGTTTTCCTGATATTGTTCGTAAATGTTTGTATCCATAGCTGATACAAATATAAAAGTAAAAATTACTTTTAAAGCGTTTTAAATGTAATTTTTACTTTTAATCGAAGGGTGATCACCTTGAATTGGCCACAAATACTTACATTAGTACTGGAATGAAATATTCGATGTTTAACATTTTTATCACATATTAAGTAGTACATATTCAGTACTGTATGTGTTAAGTCTGATAATTATCATGTGTGATAAGTATTGTGAAAAGGTTAAATTGCGCTGCTATTTAATTGGATAAATCTTTAAAGATAAGTAAATTAGATAGTTGCTTTTGCAGGATGAATTTTTAATGGATTTATTAGGTGTAGAACCCAAAACATGAAGCGAATTGACAAGCCATGTTTTCGAAAAGTAGTATGATATGAGGGTAGCGTATAACAAAAAAGATATGAATCAGTCTTTGCGTGAGTTCGAGTTTTTAAAAGATTTGACGAATGAGGAGATGGACTATCTTTCTGAAAATGTTATTTATAGAGAGTTAGATAATAAATCTGTACTTTATCGTGAAGGCTGTAAGGTAGATTCCTTAATATTTATTTTTGATGGCATTGTGAAACAGGTTAAATGTGGATCAAAAGGTAAAGAACTTGTTATACGTTTTGCAAAAGCCGGAGAGATCATAGGTTTTCGATCTATGATGACCGATGAGCTGGCTTGCACAACAACTGAAACGATGAGTCCTTTGAGAGCAGGCTTTATTAAAAGGGATTGTTTACTTGAAATCATTCATTCCAATACCAGTTTTGCCTTAAATATTATTCGTCAGGCATGTCTCGAGCTGGAAGAAACACAAAAGTTTATTGTTAATGTGGCACAAAAACAAATCAGAGAACGTGTGGCTGAGGTATTAATACAACTTAAGAATGTGTTTGGGGTTGACGAGGATAATGTTTTAAAGACTTCTATTACCCGTAAAGAAATTGCCAGCGCCGTTGGTACCGTTCCGGAATCTGTTATTAGAATGTTATCCGAATTTAGAGACGATAAACTCATTGAACTAAACGGGAAGAAAATAAAACTTCTGGACATACCCAGGTTAACTAGGATGAGTTACTCATCGGTTTATGCCATTTAATCGAACTTAGGTTAGTAATTTTAGATATGCATTGTTTTAAGAGGGTGTACAAACCAATGTAAGCATCTGTTCACTGAATAGCTCCCTGAGCGGAGTCGA
>DIYS01000152.1 GCA_002429115.1 Saccharicrinis sp. UBA6048
ATGGCTTTATCTTTAATTTTGGTGCTAACCTCAATACCGTTGCCCATGAGCTTGGGCATGGTGCTTTCAATTTAAGACATACATTCTCTGATAAGGCGCAACACTATCTCTCAGAGCGCAGCACGAAAAACCTGATGGACTACGCCAATGGTGGTGAGTTGTGGAAGTACCAGTGGGATCTGATACACAACCCCGAAACAATCCTATTGGCTTTTATGCAGAATGAGGATGAGGGGGCGTATGTTGGAGATGTTGATGAGTTAGTTCAACATTTTTTAAGTCACTTCAGATGCAGTTATTTATCAAAGAAGTCAATAAATCTACCTGGACATGATTCAAGAATGCCTGGTACACAAGGCTGGAAAGCATCTGGTATTTTGTTGGGTGATAATGTAGAATATAGTGAGGTACTTATATATTTTAATGATGGCATTTTTCAAAAGTCTGGTGATTTTTGGATTTCTGATATTGTTCCAAGTTCAGATGTTGAAATAACTAAAGAAGAGGCATTTTCTTCAGGAGAAGATGGAAATCCAACCGAATATTTCACTTACAAACATAAAGGTATTACGATTCAAACTTCGGATGCGAAATTGTTTGATTATTTATTCCAGTTATCGATTAGTGATGAGATTAAGAATCTATCCAATAATCTGGGAGAAGCAGAATCAGTAGTTGATAAACTAAAAGTTATCCGTTCATTTTCTATTTGCACATATGCTCAAATTTCAAAAGAACTTCGAATTAAGTTACTTGAAGAAATTGCTGATGTATGGACAAATATTTCAGAGGAGGATGAGCTAATACTTATTGATTTAATTGAAACAACACCGACAAACGATATTGATTATATTCTGACAGAATTACAGAGTCGTGAAATTCTTCAGACGATTTATGATGGAACACATAACAATGGAGGTTTAGATAATTTTACCAGGTTAATCTATCAATTGTCAGTTTTAGCTAAGAATAATCCAAAGCATGACATTAAGAGTGATAAAATTTATGTTTGGGATAGAAGTTGGTTTGGAAGAGAAGAGGTTTATGAAACAAAATTCAATACAAATCAATTTATTACAATAACTCCAGATGGTGATTATCTTAAGGCACATGATGTTGGTTCATTCACATTTATACCAGTTAGATATACTCGAGAGACTAAGTATTTATTACCACTAGATGATAGTGGTAGTCAAGTAGTTTTGGTTCCGGCCATTTACTTTAAAGCCTTACATAGTTCAAGGATAACAGATATTGCAACCACATCTTTAGAAATTGGTATTGATGCCGCCTCATTGTGCCTGGGGATTGGCGAGTTAAAATCGGCACATGGTGTTATGAAGGCCATTATTTTGGCCGATATTGCATTAACAGCATCTAATATTGGAATAAATATTGCTCGTGATGAAATTGAGCAACTAGAAGGGGGCGGATTATTTCTTAATGGCTGGGACAATTTCCAAATGTTTATGTCATTGGCCACCTTTAGTACTCAAAATATTGAAGAAGAATACCAGTTAATATCTGATTTTACTGTAAATTATCGCAAGCTTCAACGGAAGTTTAGAGCAAATCCCGATGATTTAGCTAAAGCGTTTGGTGGCGGAAGTGTATCGGTTGGAAAAACGCAAATAAAAAAGCTTGAACAGCTTGCTGATGAAGCAGAAGATGCTTTGAAAAACTCAAGCAACCATGCTGCTAAAGTTAATGATACTCCTGATGATGATGAATTTTGGGAGAGGTATTTAAACTATGGAGATGCTGGAGTATTAGATGAAATTGCAGAATTGCTTTCTAAACAAAAACAAAGAATATCTGCGCTAAAGAGTCAATATGGGGCGTTAGATTTTTCTGACTTCAAGACAATTGGAGGTAAAACAACTGGTGATATTACTTCAGGTATGTATAATGAAATGTTTGCTGATTTAGGAAGTAGGACGAGTTGGACAATTCAGCAGAAAATTGATAAAATAGTTGAAGTTTTAGGTTCTGGTAGTACTATACCACAGAAAGTTACTTATCAAAAAGGTTCTGAATTATATAAAATAGTTAAGAAAGGTAATGTTCCAAGTCCAACGACTGAGTATTGGTTTACAAAATCTGAATTAGATAAGCTGATGAACAAAGGGAATAACTTTGAAGATTTGGCAGGCTTACCTTTAGGGAGTATTGCTGAAGAATATGATATTTATAAGATTACAGCAAATAAGGCATCTACCGCATATAGAAGCAGTATTGCTCCAACTGAACAGCGAGACTATAAAACACAGGGAGGAGCACAACAAACATTAGTTTTGGATAGAGGTGCATGGAGTAATCCTGTTAAATACAACACACAAATTTTTATACCGGATTTTTAATTTTATGGATTTACAGAAAGTAATTGAGGAGATAAATCAATTAGTATTAGATACTAGAGCAAGTCGAATAGAAGAGCTTATAGATGTGTCAAATTACTATATAGCTAATGGTTCTGAAAACAGGGATTTAGCTTTGGATATAATTGATTGCATAAATGGAATGCGACAATCAAGATTTATTGAAACAAATGATGAGTTAGTGCTACTCAATGCCTCTCTTGAAATTGCAAGATCGATAAATGATAAACAGAAAGTGTTAAACTATTTGAAGGAATTAGTATACTATGCCGATTATTATCCCGATAAATACAATAAGGGGAGTCTTGAAGAGGAAATAAAGGAGATTGAATTTCTTTTGAAGAAATAGAATTACTTTCCTAAAACCTCACTTTTAAACTCATACCCATTGAAAACAGAATCTTTAAACGCAATGGTTTGGGTATTGTAAGGAGTATTTGAAACAGAATCTAAATAAAACGAAATGTCAACCACCCACTTGGTGTGGCTGTTTTTATTGAATTTAAAATCGTAAGGAGCTTTAATGCTTGCAAGTTGGATATATTGCAGGGTATCTTCCATAATGTAAGCAGCTTTGTAGAATGCCATTCCTGCAGAATCCTTTACCAATTTGTAAGAATGTAGTTTTGGGCCTATACCAATATCACCCATCATACTTTCAAGTTGTGAGGTCTGGTTCTTCTCTGTTGTTTTAGAGGCAGCACGGAACAAATGCCTCGCAGAGCGAGAGTTTCTGCATGCAGAGAATAAAATTACTGTAGATAATATGATGAAGAATACCTTATTCATATAATTAAGTATTTTAATATTTCAAATATAGCGATTATTCATCGTAATTATGTAGTAAGTGGATTCGTATCAAATTTCACTTGGTGCAATATAAATTGAGTCGAAGATAAATAGTTGTTAGTAGCTACAAAGGTT
The DNA here is from genome assembly GCA_002429115.1 of Saccharicrinis sp. UBA6048. GTDB lineage: Bacteria > Bacteroidota > Bacteroidia > Bacteroidales > Marinilabiliaceae > Carboxylicivirga. Next base: position 3,303 of record DIYS01000152.1, read on the forward strand.
CTTTGCAATTTTGACAATAACACAAAAAACCCTTACAAAGGCGCGGTAGTTAATTGGAACGTTGAGATTGGTCAGGGTTTTGAGTTTAGTGACTATACAGGAGAAAGCTTTAACCCCAATTATTTATTTAGGGATATTCAGAGGTTATGTTATTTCTTTGATAACTAGATTATTGTCACTGTCTTAAAAAGTATAACAAAGCCCCGAAAACAGGCACTTTTGCCATAAATCGGGGTTTACTTTTTTTCTCGTAGTGATATAATTACAAAGTATTCCAGAATATCAGGCACATCTTCCACTTTTTGCAAAATCCGGAGCAAAACGG
>DIYS01000037.1 GCA_002429115.1 Saccharicrinis sp. UBA6048
AACAGGCAGTAAATAATTACATAATGGTTTTTCAGTTTGATAATAATATCAATGTGTTTGTGAAAATTACTCTATTCGGGTATGTAGATAATCTCACCATTATCTAGTTGATAGGTTACAACTGCACGTTTTCATTATTACCCAATTAACCGGATTCGACGGATGCCTTCTAAGTGTCTATTTTTTCATCTTTTTTGTTGAAAATTTCCATGTTCTCCTGTCCCGGATTTTTTAGCATGGTAAAATCCTCATTCGAAAACATTTCTGTCATCTTATAACGAGCCACCAATCAACCTGTAAAACGAAGCCATCTTTATTGTCTTTTATCAGTGGAATGGCTGTTTCTGTTATATCTGCCAACGCCGACACTCATTCAACTCTCTCTATATTAGCATTTTGGTACGACACAAAGGGTAAGTCTGACTTTGAGAAAACACTCAAAACCGGTGCCCAACTTCCTGCAAATCCATCTCTTGCTTGTTTCGTACCAGACTAAACCTAGCCGACTTAAAATCCGGTAAAATGTCTTTATTATCGCTGTGTCTGCTTCTATCAAAATGTTCCTCTCAGCCACCCATCATCACGTCAAAACATAATTCCAGATTTTTATCGGCAATCTTATCTTGTAGTCCCCGATTATTCATATTAACACTAAAACCAACAGGGGTAGTATGAGTTAAAATTTGATGTCTAAGTTTCCAAATAATGGGCCAGGTAATACTTGTAAGACGTTATTAACGTGGTTAAAAAATGAAAGAAAATGTCGGCTATATCTTCTTGTAATAACTAAACAGCAAAAAATTAGCTTTTAACCAAATGATTGGTGATTCAGGAAATCGTTTTGTGACAACAACCGTATTACTATCATTATATACTTGATTAATGCCATTAAAAGCCAATACATTAGTAGCTGAGAGCGTCAAGCGTAATCGTTTTTTTAATAATAAGCGATACATATTGGCTCTTAAATTATAATAAGAATCGCTTGTAATTGCGTAACTAACCTTTTTACTGTTATAACTTATCATTGAATCAAAAATAAGCTGACCCGGTAAATGCGTGCGCAAACGAATGCTTCCATTCCAGTTTTTATTTTCGATGGGTTCAGGCGTGTAGAATGAACTGTAGTTATAAGTAATGGCACCAAAAAGTTTTGTGTGTTTACTTATGTTCCAATCAATATTGGCACTTAATGAGGCATTGAGACTTTCGTCTCCATTTTTCCAGGTTTGAACAATTAAACCATCCTCGTTTCTCAGATATTCAGGTATAATCTCTTTTAAGTGTACATTGACTCTCAACTGAATTCCATACCCAATCTTTTCAATATCGCTTCCCTTGCTCATACCGCCTACTGAAAACATCACATAATTGGTGTTTTTACCATAGCTCAAATAAATAGTTGTGTTGGTTGATTGCTTCAGGGCAGAATTACCTTTTTTAAGTGTGTAATCATCAATATAAGTCAGTGCCTGAAATAATTGCACATGTGTAGGTGGAGTAATCTGATTATGAATATTCAATAGCAACTCTTTGTTATTCATTAAAGACAATCGATATTTAAACGACTGTTGTGTATAGTAGAAGTTACTTGTTATTTTATCTTCATCAACCATCTGGTTACTCTCGTGCCTGCCAAAGCCATTTAGTTGTAGTTTAAAATAATGACTAATACCCTTTTGGGGACGTATTAACCGCGAAGCCCCAACGCTTAGCTGACCTTCTATGCGGCTGGTGGTTCTATCATCGCTATAATGGTTCAGATAGTCCCAAGAGTTGGATGAGAAATTGTAATATTGCCGGTTTGAAAGCTGATCGGTGAAATTCGCATTAAGTCTTCCATTTAGATATAACGCAATTTTCTTCCCAATAGTATTATGACTTAAAGACAAAGAAGCTGTTTGATTCTTACTATCGTTCAAATTACGGTACTTCTCGGTTTTAACACTCTCTTGTAACTGTGTGATATTGCTATTGTTTTTATTATAGGATGCAACAGCATTTATTAATAAGTAGGAATGCAGGCCTGTATTAAACCGTTGATAATAGGATGCTGAAGCATTAAAGGTTTCTGTCGTATTTTCTATAAGGTCCTTTGTATTGGCAGCAGAGGAATTGATAATTCTGCGATTCTGCTCTGCATTGTTTTTGTTGTATTTAATATTAAGGCTTATATTTTGGTTGCGATTTGGTTTGAGCCATAAATGGGCAGCCGGACTAAGATTTTTATAGCGATTGACGCTACTTATGTCTCTACTAATTTGCGTGTTATCAAAGTGTCGCTCTTCATTTTGGTCTTCGCATGATGAAGTGTGCTGATAATCAATAACCGGATTAAAGGTGAACTTTTTGTAACGTTTGCTTAAATCAATATTGGCTGAGTATTTTTCTTGTGAACCTAAACCAGCAGAGACGTAATAGATATCGCGCAAATCACCTTTGGGAATTATATTAATAACAGGTGTATAAAAACCAAAGCGTCCATTGGGCTCGGTAATAATTTCGAGGCGTTTAATATTTTTGGCTGCAATACCGGTTAATATAAAGCCAGGCTTACCACCAAAGTAACTCCCCATGCGCTGGCCATCAATAAGGGTGGTAAAGCTGTTGTATCCCCCGTACAACACATTGCCATCAATATCAATACTAAGACCGGGTATGCTTGTAATAATATCGGCCAGCGACAACTCACCTAAATTACCCATTTGGTCGATGTTTAACGCAATATCGCCCTCCTCATTTTGGTCAATCAATGGTTTCCAGGTAACTATTACCTCTTGTAAGTTAACCGTATCGGATGCTAATGAAATAGTAAGCTGTTTTGGTGGTTTATTTAAGTCGATAAGCAATTCTTTATTTTGGTAGCCCATGCTACTAACCGAAAGAATAACCCGATTAACACTTGTTCTGTCAAGAGAAAAATAGCCAGCCTCATCCGTTATGGTGCCAGATAGATATTGACGCGATTGGCAATCACTAAGAACAATATTTGCATTGGCAAGCGGGATACTTGTTAAACTATCCCGAACAGTGCCCGTTAGGTGATTGTTTTGTGATAAACAAATATTAGCCACGAATGCAAATATATTTAAGCACAAATATATTTTTATTCTTTTATTTTTTTTACGATAATGTGTCATCAACTAAATATAACACTTGAATAGGACAGATAGCTGCACATTTTCCACAACAATTACACCTGTTCGGATAAAACTTAAACATAAACCCTCTATCTCCACCACAAGGATCAATTACAATGCAACTTTAGGACATGAATATTCACACCATCAGCACAATGTGCATTTTTCTTGATTAATTTCTGGAAAACACTTTATAGACATCGTTCTGGTTTTAAAGATTTGTTAAAAATTAGCTTTTGGGTTTCTTCATTTAAAAATGGAGTGATTAAATCTCTAGAGATAGGCATTCTCAACCTTTGACCAGGGGTTATTATTAAATTAGGTTTTAAAGATTGGATACTTACATAGTCCTTATGCTGATGTGTTGACATTCTAATATCTAGTTTTTCTTTGGCATCAACATATATAGCCCCATGTTCTCCTGAAATACGAGTTTTTAGTTTTCTAACAGTATTCCATTGTATTGGGGGGAGTTTTGAATTGATTAAAAACCCATTGTGATATTTTACTAATACATCGTAATCCTTAAAACCTTCTATTTTATTACCGCACATAATTTCTGAAGTTCGTATCCTATAGCTGCTTTTCCCAACTTCCATCCCTTTTGGAATTTGGCCGTTTTTAAGGCTACTTGCATCAAAACCTACTTTTTTACATTGCTCAATTACCTGATCTGCAAAGTCAAAAATGGTATTTTTACCTACTACCGGTTTTACTTCAAAACCATCAGCTACCAAAATAATTCCATTAGGCAAAGGCTCATTGGGATTAAATAGCTCACCGTTGAAATAGCGGTTGATGTATTGCGTCAGGGCGCTTTTAAGCTCTTCAGGTGGGAACTCAACAACTTTGTTTTGTGTTGTAAAGTTGTTATTAGCTATTAAATAGCCAGCACTGGCTATACCAATAGAGCTTAGCCCCATAGTTTTAAAAAATAATCGTCTGTTCATATCTTCAATATCAAGTGATATTTTTTTTATTAATCATGCTTAATTTGTATCATGCACCTCTATGCCATTTGCGAAACAATTATCTTCACATGCATGGCAACATATACAAATATCTCGTTCCCATGTTACTCCACCATTTAGTCTAACTTTTAAAGCTTCGGTTGGACAATAATCAACACATCTGGTAGCCATAACGCAATTAGGTGTAGAAACTACAACACAATGTCCCATAGAATATTTTTTTTACAATTAAAGATTATAAATATTGATTTAGATATTTAATGTTGACAACACATTAGGATTAATTAAATCACTAATTTGCGCAATATTAACAGCAGCAAATGTTTCATCCATATCAAGTGTTGGTTTTAAGCGTCTCACAGTTATTGTTTTTTCTATATAATCGTTAGTCCATATGCGATAAACTTTGCCAGATTCCATACCTTCATAAATGCGCATTGTATTATTTTTCACTTCATCATGTTTTTCCATTGAAAGTTTTACTTTTTCAAATGAAAACCACTCATTAGGTGAAATTTTGGCAGAAACAGTAATCAAGTTTTTATACAGTAATGTTGCATCGTAATTTTTCAACTCTTCGATTGGCAAGTTAAGATAAGTTGGTGTTTTGATTCCACCTGATAACACTTCCATTCCTACCGGGATTTTTCCGTCTCGAAGAGGTGTTGCATCAAAATTACTGCCCAGTCTCTCAATTATTTGTTCAGCACAATCAAAAACATTATTTTTTTCTTTATTAATTATGATTTCAAATGATTTTGCAAAATGATGTCGAGGTATTATTACTGTACGATCAATTTTCGTATTAAATATACCAGCAAAATGCTTGTTAAGTATTTTATAAAGCTCTTTTTCATCATATTTTTCCATTTTGATGATTGATTTCTCAGCTTTAAGTTGAGTACTTAGCATGGGCAGTGTAGCTATACCAATAGACCCAAGCCCCATGGTTTTTAAAAATAATCGTCTGTCCATTTTGATTAGTTTAGTATAATAATTTGTATAAAACTATACATATATGTTCTTTAACAAAAGACAATTACATTAAATCATAATAAATGAGGAGGGCGTAATATTTTGACATCACCGCTGTAGACAACATCGGGAGAGGTATTTGTGTCTATATTTATAATCAAAATAAATAATTATACAACAGTTATATCATCAGTAATAAGGATGACATCACCCTTATTAAGATATCAAGGTTTTAAATAAAAAGGGAAAAAGATTGACACTATGGTTTTTGTTGTATTTGGATATTATCTCTGATAAATAAAATTGAGAGTATTGTTGATATAGTAACATATTACCAATAAATAGGTGAATGACCCAAAGCTTTTACTGTATTATCTAGGTAAACTCTGGATTTATTAATAATCAGAAAGCAATATAAATGATGCCCCTACTATCATTAAGAAAATAGCCATGCTTTTACAAAGCAAATAATGTTCCTTAAACAAACTTCCTTCAATAATAGAAGTTAAGAATACTGAAGTGCTTTTGATGGAAAGAACCAACGCCAAAGAACCGCCTTATGTTTATGACGGTATATAATTGCAAAACAAGCCACCAGTAGAATAATCCAGAGGCATTTACCTTTCTCTGTCCTTGCTGATTGTCCATTATTTTCCTAACTAAATAGACAAAGAAGATGTTGAGAGTTAAAAATAACTGCTGAAGCGGTAAAATAACATCTCGCGTAAGTCGCTGCCAGGGCGGGCGTTGATTTTTGATTTTGTAATCATACTGGCGTGAAACTTATCTTCTTCATCGACTCCTTCGCTTTTAATAGAAACACTAAATGAGCCAAAATCGTCAAAGCGAACAATATTACCATCTTCCAGATGGCGTTTTAGTAGCTTTGCTAAATCGATTATCACCGCTAGTGCATCGGTATCGCTTACCGTAGCAGAATTATCTTCAATTTCGTCATTCTAACTTTTAAAACTTGCTTCGCCACTCGATTTGGCGGTAGCATACCATTTCTTTGGAGCGTCCGAATTTCCGGGATCGCCTTCAGCGCGTACTTAATATTTAACTGGCATTGATTAAAAATTAAGTTGGTCAAAATTATCTTAATGAATACAACTTACTAAAGTTCGGTGACAATCATAATATTTTATAAACATCAGTTGCAGTAATTAAAGAATCTCAATTATTACAATACGCTTGTAAACAAAAACAACCAATAGTTTAAACGTTAAACCATCGGTTGTTTTTTTGATGCTGTTATTAATCCTTAGTATCTATAAGTCTGTAATAACTTTCTAACAAAGGTTGATGCCTTATGTTGAAGGTTAATACTTGAAAAG
>DIYS01000039.1 GCA_002429115.1 Saccharicrinis sp. UBA6048
TCCGCTTTCAGCGGAATATGCAAATACACCTTCTTTGTCGTAAAGTGCAATCATGTCGGGTTTATCCTTGTCAATCCGCACTTTGAATTTGTTCCCAAGATTCTCGTTAGCAAACATGAAGTCTCCCACATTATCGCCATCAGGAACTATATAGTGATGCTTATTGCCATTCACTTCTATTTCAATACCGTTAACGCCATATTTGTATTCAAGTCGCTGCTCAATCATAAACAGGCTAATGCGGTCGAAATAGTTTAGCTTGCTGCGCTTTTCGTGCTGAATGGTGGTATAGCGGTCAAGCTTGCTTTTACCCACAAAACGGCCATAATTATCACGCTTTTCCCCACGTTTATTCCAGTCACCTACAGCCTCTTCAAACATGGCTAAAACACCTGCTCTGTCTTGCAGTAGTTCAGGATTCTTCTTTAATGCAGCCAATAATTCAGGATTGGCTTTTGAATCAAGGCTTTTGGTATTGATGTTACCACCTTTAAAGTTTTTCAACTTGCGAAGTACTGTTTGCTGGAAGTGACCGATAATGCTTTCCACATACTTTGAGCGGCCTTTATATGGCTCGCATGGAAAATGTACACGGCTCATGTTGGTCATAAGTTGCTGAGCTGTATAGGCGATGTTAGCCGATGAGTTATCGTATTGCATTTGGTAGGGCTTATTCTCGTGCTTTATAACTGCATTGCGAATAGCTTCCTCAACCATCCCTGCATTTTCGGCAAATGCTACAGAATGTCCAATAATAGCCGTACTGTTTGCATCGGTAACGAAGTACACGTATAGGTCACTCTTAATAAGTGTCTTTTGCTCTTTCTTACCGGTTTTCTTATTGACAACTTCAACAACTTCTTTGTAGTACAGCTGCATGGTGGTTCCATCCAGTGACCAAAGTGCATCAGGGAAAGAAGGTGTATCACGATTAATAAGCGGCTGTAAATCATTATCAGCTGCTAACTTACCGTGACGTGCATAATACCATACTTTCTTAATTTTAGGCGTGTTTAAGTGCTGTTTAATTGCCGATGTTGTGTATTGAGGCTTGTTGTTTTCTAATGCCCAATCATTATACATCATTGCAACATCTTCCCACGAGTGTTTAACAGGCTCAGACCTAAGTTGTAGCATTTTAGCATGTACTTTTGGGTCTTTGTTGTCTTTCTCGCGGTTGATGTTGCCAACGCCTTTATGGATGAGGGCTTGAATGCCTTCGCGTTTGTAAGTCCTGGCATTATCCTGCAATGTCTTTAGGTATGTAATTGTACCTTTTTTGAATTTAATGAGTGGTGGTTCGGCTGTTTGTTCGTTTAAACAGCGTTTAAGCACTTCATCTCTAAAGTCAGTGATGCTAACAAACCCAAGTTTGCGAGCTTTCTTAACACCGTAGTCATTAATTAATCGCAACCATCCGGCAGCACGTGCCAACTGGTGAATTTCAACGGGTGTGTATTGCCCTGTTGCAGATAGTTGCTTAATTTCTTCTGGGTCGGATGTGACCAAAGCAGTAATTTGGTCGGTCAGGTTCTCTATTTTTGCCCTTGCTTTTTCTTCTTCTTGTTTCTTCAGGTAAATTTCGGGCTCCAGGTTCTCGCAAAGAACCGCTTTGATTAATGCCTTATATTTTGGCTTTAAAGAATGATAGTGGATATATACCTGACGGCCTTTCTTGTGGTGCTCCCAACAATATACTTCACCCTTGCGCTGTTTGGCAAGGGCACTGCTAATGTAGCCAGCAGACACACCGCAAGAAGCAAGCTCGTTGCGTGTTACTATTAGTGTATTGTTGTGATAATCGGGCATGTGTGAGGCCTGTTAGTGCTTAGAGAAGGTCTTGTTTAGATTGATTGATTTTAGCAATCTTTCGCGCCATTTCGACAATTAGCAATGACTTGCCGCGCATGGCTTTGCGCTTGCCAGTTAGTACCACATTAACCGTACTTTCAGTAACATGCAACTTATTTTGAATAAGTACCCTGTCGGTTGCGGTAACATGTTTGCCTAACTCGCGAGCTTCTGGATTTACAATTTGCTTGCTATTCATTTTTGTTTAAGTTTGTATAAGAACTCACGACAAATATATAAGTGATTTACTTATTTGCAAAGAAATCATATATGAATTTTACTTATAATGGATAAAAAACTTATCAAACGCGATGTAAGTTTAAGATTTGTTGCTGCAAGTCAATATCTTATATTGAGATATAATATAACCAGCGAAAGCCTATTTGCTAAGAAGTTAGAGATTCATCCACAAGTGTTTTCTGACATTAAGAAAGGTAAGTTGTTTGTGGGGATAGATTTAATAAGTGTTTTACTTAGTAAATTTGAAAATATAAATACAGAGTGGATTTTCACTGGAAAAGGAGATTTACTAAAATATCAAACCGCTAAACAACGCGATGTCATCAATAAATTTTATGAGTCAATAAAGAATGACCCTCAGTTGGATAAAGCTTCTATAAAGAATATTTTAGCAGATATAATTGATGAGCCATTAGGTGAAAGTAATTTACTTAAAGAGGGAGTTGCCGAACCTATGGAAGCTTATTTAGAAATTAAGAAACCGGCAGGGGGAACTACTAAAGGCATACCACTGGTGACACCTGAGGCGTTGGGTGGCTTTGGAAATATGGAGTTTGCCATTAGAGAGCAAGACATACAAAGCCTGTATGAGATACCGGACTTTATTAATACTGACTTTATGATTCGTGTTAAAGGCAGTAGTATGTATCCGAAATACAACAGTGGTGACGTGGTTGCCTGTCGCATTATAAAGGAGAGTACATTCATCCAGTGGAACAAAGTACACGTTGTGGCCACCACAGAACAGGGCATACTGATAAAGCGACTCAAGAAGAGCAAAATGAAAGAATGCTTTTTAGCTGTGTCTGACAATAAGGATTACGAACCCTTTGATATACCTCAATCAGAGATAACGGGCATCGCGCTAGTGGTGGGTGTGGTTCGCCTGGAGTAACAGAACCCGATTTGTGTTATGTCCGGCACTTGCCAAAAGTAGGGCAAGATTTACCCTAAGTTTTTTCAAATATATGGGAAGGTACTGTTTTTTCGCAAATTTAACATTTGAGCAAATTGGAGCGATTCGTTAGGGAAAATTGGAGCGATTCGTTTTGCCAATTATACTGACAGAAGAAAAACGTTCTCTTTTTTGTTGAAAATGGTCGGTGGTCAATTT
>DIYS01000040.1 GCA_002429115.1 Saccharicrinis sp. UBA6048
TAAAAAAGTTGTCTTGACCTATTGGCTTGTATTTATAAGCAGAAGCCATGGTTAGTAGTATTGATTTGTATTTCTCAATACCTAACTTTTTCTTCAGGTTATTTACAACTGTCTTATTTACTTCTTCTAATGGGTTTAATGGATATGGAAGAACAATACTTGCTTTTGCATTTCTTCGTAATAAAGAAAACTCTTTTCCTTTATCTCTGAAGTCAAGTACTATATCAGCCAATGAAACACCAACACTAAAAACATGGTCAGCATGATTGTAGAAGAAAATTTTTGGTCTGTTTTCAAAACTCAATGCAAGTGAAGGTATGACATCATCTGGGTCGATATGTAGAACAATAACGTCGTATTCATTATTAAGCACTTCATTTCGTAACGATTGTGCTTTTTCAAGAACCGTTTTATTAGCATTAATTACAGTTACAGATTCACAATCTTTATTCAGGTGATCTTTTACGTTTTCAGAAAGTTCAGACTTCTGTCTGGTTAACAAGACATGGCTGTTATTTTGATCCTGCTTGAGCCAATTAAGTAAGACTCTTGTATGTCCTCCAATACCGACTAATGCTGAAGCAATATGTAGAATCTTTAACCTGCTATTGTTTGATGTTTGTTTAGTTAGAGTCGACGGAGTTTTAATTGATCTTCCAATTCTGGATAGTTCATTTTCAATATATTGATCCGATAGAATTCCAGGGAAGTTTCGCCATGCAAAATTGGATAATTTCTCTAAAAGTAATGCTTGCTCATTTAGTGACAGTTCATCTTTAATTCGTTTATATTTACTTAAGAATGAATTGTAATAACGCTTATTCTCTTTTAAGTAATCCATACTTCTTATCTAATTACCTTAATTAAAGACTTTCTGGTTTATCAGTCTTCCAATCATTAATAGCATTGACAACTCGTTCGTATTCGCACTGTTTCATAACAGGGCTTATCGGGAGACTTAGTATTTCCTGGTGTATTTGCTCCGTTAATGGAAGTACCATGTTATTCCATTCTTTATACGCTTCTTGCTGATGAGGAGGCACAGGATAGTGAATTAATGTCTGAACTCCTTTTGTTCTAAGGTACTCAATTAATTCATCACGCCGTGTTGTTCTGATGGGAAATACATGCCATACATTATCACTCCGCTCATAACCTGTATCAATTACTTTTTGTTGTGGGAGTATTATATCCGGATGGGATATATTGTTACAATAGTAATTGGCAATCATTCGGCGATGTGCATTGTCTTTATCTAAACGGTTTAGTTTAACTCTTAGTACAGCCGCTTGTAACTCATCCAATCGACTATTTAAACCTTGATATTGATTCCGATATTTGACTTTCGAACCGTAATTGGCCAATGTCCGTATAGTATCAGCAAGTTCGGTATTACTAGTTGTTACGGCACCGGCATCACCAAGAGCGCCCAGGTTTTTTCCAGGATAGAAGCTATGTCCGGCTGCATCTCCTAAACTACCGGTTCTTCTTTCTTTAAAATAAGCACCTTGCGACTGAGCATTGTCTTCAATAATTTTTAAATTATACTTTTGCGCTACCCCCTCTATTTTACTGGTCATTGCACATTTACCATATAAATGCACAATCATAATCCCTTTGGTTCTTGGGGTAATCTTTAATTCTATTTGATCCGCATCAATATTGTATGTATGAATGTCAGGTTCAACTAACACCGGTTTTAAACGATTATCTGTTATAGCCAATATAGATGCGATGTATGTATTGGCAGGGACAATTATTTCATCGCCTTCACCCATTATTCCCATCTCAATGTAGGCTTTAAGAATAAGTCTTAAGGCATCAAGTCCATTTGCAACACCAATGCAATGATCTGTTCCAATAAATGATGCATATTCATTTTCGAAACTTTTAACCTCATTACCCAACAAGTACCATCCACTTTTTAATACCCTGTCGATACACTGTTCCAATTCCGGGTTATAACTATCATTAATTTCCTTTAAGGGAAGAAAACTTACATTATTTGGCTCTCTATTTAAGCAGTTCATAGCTTCTTCAGGAGTGATAGTTTGTTCAGATATTTCATGAAGATGCGGATCTGTTGTTATAATCTTAGCATTTTCTGTTAGTGCAGATTGCTCAATTAGATAAAATTGTAGATTATTCTGGGCAAGTGGTGCTTCAAAATTGATATATCCCGGTGTCTTGATGACTTTTAACTCTTTTTCAAATTCCAGATAATCAGGATAGTGTTTAGGATACTTGTTTTTGATCTCGTGTCGAAGCAATGGTAATTGTGAACTTGAGATAGCCGCCTGTTGGTTATTAAATAAACTGTTGATCAACCCATTTAATAGAGAATCAACTGTTGCTTGTTGAGAGATATAATTGATAATTAATTGACTGTCGATGAAGAAAAGCATCACAAGTAGTTTTAGTTGTTGAGGTTTATTAATTACATGTTCCATGAGTTTTTATCCCAAGGCATGCCCCGGTCAAAATTCTTAGGCCAGGGGTAATGGCGATGACCATCTTTATTAAAAAACGGCATTTTACTAAGTTGTCCAACTCTTTTGGCAGGTGAGCCTGAGATAAAAGAATCATCATCAAAAACACCACTAACCGTAGAGTTGGCTGCAACAAGACAGTGTTTGCCAATTTGTGATTCTGGTAACAGGATTGCACCACTTGCTATTTGTGAGTACGAATCAATTTTTACTCCAATCAGGTGGTTCGATGGTGGCGTGGGATCATTGGTTAATACGACGTAGGGGTAAATAAAGATATAATCCTTAAGCTCTGATTTTTGACCGATATTAACATAGCTATGAAAGCGGTTATAATTGCCAATGATACATTCGCCTTGAATATCGGTGTACGATCCGAACATGCAATGATGTCCTGCACACGTATTTTCTCTAATGGTTACGCGATGACCGGTTTGAAGATATTCTCCAAATGTTGAGCCTGCATAGATAATAGAGTGACTGCGAACAAGAGAATTAGCACCAATTACTGTTTTAGGATTAGAGTATGATGTATTGGAATAATAGTCATTCAATGGTTCGCCAATGATACAATCGTTACAGATGGTCGTATTATCCTCCAATATAACGTTATCATAGATGATCGAATTATCTCCAATTCTAACATTTTTCCCAATTTTCACATTGGTGCCGATGCTGATGTTTTTATTATTAAACTTCATTATATAGTTCCTGAATCAACATGAATATTCTGCCCGGTAATGGAGCATGCCTTGTTACTTAATAAAAAGACAATTGTTTCTGCAACACTATTCACATCTGTTGCTTTTTTAAGAGAGGTTCGTTTATATATGCGCTCTTTTTGCTGAACATTCAGACCTTCGCTCATATCTGTTTCCATAAAGCCGGAAACGATAATATTAGATCTAATTCCTTTTTCACCCCACTCTCTGGCAGTATTCTTTGAGAAAGCTTCTAAAGCTCCTTTGGTTGAAGCGTACATCGCTAATCCTTTATAGCCGGTATGAACACTAATAGAAGACAGGTGAACAATACTACCTTTCACATTATGAAGTAACATATGTCTTATAACGTACTTTGTAATTTCCAAAGGAGTAAAGACGTTCACCTTATACATTTCCTCTAATTTTGTCATGTTGAGGTTGGTTATTATGTCGTCATATGCAAGGGCAGCATTATTTACAAAACCATGAATTGGAGTATTGTGACCAATCCATTCCTTAAAAATGATGTTCTTAACATCAGTTGAGTTCGATAAGTTGTACGAAAGCCATTTTATCCGGTCAGGATGTAAGTGAAGTAAATTTTCAAGTTCAGAACTTTTATTTCGACTTAATCCGTATACATTATGTCCTTCATTGATAAGTGTCTTAGCAAGTTCTAGTCCTAATCCTCTAGAAACACCGGTTACAAGAATATTCATCTTTATTTTCTATTAACTTTTCCAGTTCTGTTAACTTCAATTTTGCTAACAAATTTAAATATTCGAGGAATCTTAAACTCCTGAAGTAAACTTTGCAGATAGCTTCGAATTGCGACCTCAGTTAATTCTTCGTTAGAGGCAACAATTTCGCAACCAATGATATTTCCAAGTATAGAGTTGCGTTTTACAAAGACTCGTGCATTTATAATATCAGGGTGCATCCGCACAGATTCTTCAACTTCATGCGGATTAACTTTATACCCCCCAACATTAATCATTTCATTTTTGCGTGCGACGAATTTAAACTCAATGGGGTTTTTATTTACAATAGTTACGATGTCATTGGTTCTATACCATTCGTCTTCATTTTCAAACCCACCCATCAGGCTCTTATGTAACAGTAACTCATTGTCAGCTATTTTCACAAGGTTCTCGAATTCTGGTTTTATCGAGAATAGGTCTCCTTCTGCTGCTAATACAGTACCTGCTTCTGTACTCGCATACACATTTCTAAAACGACCATTGGGAAAAGCTTTCTTTAGCTGTTGGATAATTTTATTATCAAATTTTTCACCACCTGTGGTAATATTCGTAACAGACGTACACGATTTAGTTAATGGTAGTATTAACCTGAAAAATGTTGGTGTTGCCGATATATTGGTTACTTGAAAATCAAGTATCTCAGTTTCAATCGAGGTATTATCAAAACCGAAAAGTCTAATAATACTATTTTGATTAAGAAAAGCCTGCAAAAAAACTTGAATACCGGCAATATGTGTTGGGTTATAGGCAAAACCCCAAACATCATTCCTTCGATCTATTGAAATTTTTGCAAACCGGGTTAATGAAGTAAAACTATGACTAACTTTCTTGGGCAACCCAGTGGTGCCAGAAGTAAATAAGTATAATTTACTGTTCCTTGAATTTTTATTTAGAGAAGCTATTACTTCTTCAGCATTCGTGAAATCTAAGTTTCTATTTATTGGGATTTCGCTTTGTAGTTGTGCAAATTCTTCCTCTCCTACAAGCTGTTTTATTTCATCATCTGAAAAATCAGAATCAAGAATCGTTATGCTATTACCACTAACAAATGCTAAAATGATATTCTTAAATATTGTATAATAATCTTGTGCATAACAATATTTAGGAACAGATTGAGTGTTATTAATATCCTCAATAAACTGTTCCCAGTTGATGCTGCGTTTTGTTGCCCTATCCCTATAAAAAAGCTTCATTAAAGAGGTGCTAGTTTAGTTTGGATTTCTCCTACAGTATTAACAATGCCATCCTCAAATATATCAATGTCAAATTCAGCTTCCAGACGTACTGTTAGTTCTGCTAAATCAAGAGAGTCAAAACCTATATCATTTCTTAGGTGACTGTCATTGTTAATATCAGTTATTGGGGCTTTACCTCTATTCGCTAAAACGGTATTAATTATCTCTTTTATTTTTTCCATTGTTTAAATGTATTATAATCCCTAATGTAATCACTGGCTGCGTATTTCGTAGATGCCAGCACTAGTTGAACAGCATTATGTGAGTACTGCATTGTGTGCCAGCATAGCTTAGGCACATATAGACCTGTATTCGGATTATTCAGAACGAATGTTTCTTTAGATCCACATAGAAGCTCTGTTGTAACAGTAATTGAGCCGGCAACGGCAATTAATACCATCTCCTTATCTATGTTTGCATGTCTGCCTCGTAACACATCTTGAGGAGTATAGTATGTCCAGAATGCTCTTTTTATTACGAATGGCACATCATCTTGTTCTTCAACAACAGAAATATATCCCAGTTCCTGAGAACCTATAGATCCAAATTCAATTAAATAAGGTTTCATAAATTATAAATTTAAGTGCAATATGCTGTATAAAGCTATGCACATATCTTTTGTTTTTTAATTTAATCATTTTGAGTTAAAGCATTTTAACCTCATAAGGCTTAACTTCTTCTCTTATTTTTTCAATCACCTCGTGAATACTATATAAGTTTTCACCTTCAGGAAGCGATTGTCTTAACTGTGCTTTAGAAGCCTTAATGGCTTTACTTGACAGGAGGTACTCTTTAAAGCCAAAATATATACCAAATTTTAAGTTTATCCACTTAAATAAGAGTTCAAAAACTACTTGTAAGTTGTACAATACCTTGTGCCATCCATCGTAATGTACCCCATGAAAGATAAACCTGTTTCGCCGATAAATAATGTCAACCTTTCCTTTTCGAAGCTTATTCGTCGTCACCGAACCTTCATGACGGCAAACAGATTGAGATTCGTAATAGCACTTCCAGCCCAGTCGCCAAGCCCTTACACTCAAATCCAGATCTTCGGAATAATATGGTGAAAATATCTCATCAAATCCACTCAAGGCCTTTAGTTTCTCTGAGTTTATCAATGCATTTGCTCCTGAGAGGTAAAACGAAGGTGTCCAAAACTCTTTGTCACCGTTTTCAACGTAATAATTATTGGTTGATTTGATTTTTAGTCCGTTAGTGGTTGGCCATTTAGCCGTGTCTTGTACTTTATCATCATAATAGCCAATAATTTGCCCCATTACGCCAAAAGTACAGCTCTTTTCAAAATATTTAAGTTGTGGTTTGAAATAATTACTGGTCAGCTTTATATCACTATTCATCAGGAATATCAGTGATTTGGTGGCTGTTCGAATTCCAGCATTACAGCTGGCAGAGAAGCCACCGTTCTTTTTCTGTTCTACAACGATGACCTGTGGATAATTATTTCGTAAGAAATCAACAGAATTATCTGTAGAGCGATCGTCAACAACAATCACTTCATAGTCTACATCTGCAAGCTCTAACTCACGAAACAAAGAAGGTAAGTTTCTTTCCAATAAATCACAGCCGTTGTAATTTGGTATGATGGCTGAAATACTATTCATTCAAATCGATTTACGTATTTTTCCTTAAAAACTTAAAGGGCAGCAAAGTTAATAAAATGGCAGGAATTTATTGTTTTGACCTTCATTTAATTGAGGAGCCTGATCGTTTAAGTTCTCATTATTGAGCACTTTATTATATAAGGCCAGATATGAGGTAGCCATCTTGCCAGCGTTGAATTCGTATCTGGCATATTCGTGACACCTTTTCCTTGAGAATTGATCTATATTCTTGGCTGCTTCTGCCAGGTCGTTTGACTTATTTGATAGATATCCAACGTCAGATGTGATAAGTTCAGGTAGTGAGCCATAGGGTGTTCCTATTACCGGACATCCAAAATATAAACTTTCGGTTAAAGCCAGCCCGAAAGGTTCGTGCCAAAGGACCGGGAAGATCAGTCCTTTTGATGATTGTGTAAGTTGACTTTTCCTTTGATTATCAACCATGCCTGCAAAATGTACGCTTAGATAGGGTGTAAAGCGAAAACCCATTTTCAGGTTTAATCGTTGCCCTCCCATTACCATTAATTTTTCATTGGCCAGTCGACTAATTTTAATGGCTCCTTTAAGGTTTTTAATGCGCCACGCTGCTTTCCCTAAAAAATGAAAATAATCTCGTTTTTGGTTGATGTTTGGTTTCGTGTAATTGTTCCAGTCTAAACCATTATGCACAAAAGTTGTTGATCCATGCCTTTCTGCGTGGTTTTTCGAAACAAACACAGCGTTTTTATTTAGAGCCAGATTCGGATCATTAATGTTACCATGATATGTGACCAATGCAGGCTTATCGAAGACTTCAGTTGTATGCCCATTCATATGGATGACATCAACGTCCGGTGGTATTTGTGAATTGGTACTTTTATCGGGGTTGATGAAAAGAACATCTGCAAATGGACAATGGGAACCTTTTTTTACCAGGAACGTTACTTTGTGTCCTCTTGCAACCAGCTCTTTACCTAAGTCCCAGATCACTCTTTCGGTACCACCATATAAATGAGCAGGTATAATAGAAGCGTTACAGATAAGTATATGCATGGGCGTTGGAGATATATTTTTTATTAGAAGCGAATAAGCTTATAGTTCTTAAAATTAAATATTCCGTTAGGGAAAAACAGTTTCTCTAATGAGGTCAGAAGTCTGTATTTTAGCTTTTCGTGCTTGTGCTTAGGTGCCCGATTGAGTCTTTTTGTATAGTTCAGTTCATCTTGCCAGTTAAATGAAGCAATACGGTTACCCATTACTTTTGGGTGCTGACCGGTAAACATAGGGATTAATCCCATAGCGCCAAAATCCACTGCTGAGAGGATTTCCATCTCTTCCTCTTTGATGTTTTTATCTTCATAACAGCTCTCAAAATGAGATGTTTTTTTACCCATCAGCTTAGGAGGACGAACCCAGCCATAGTGGTAGATATGAGCATCAACAGGTGCTACATTTAGTTTTCTGGTACCTTCTTTTTCCAGGTATTTTTCTTTTGAAAAATCAGGGATTACCCTAAAGCTTTGAGCGTCACGCCAAGAGTGTATTTCAGGCTGATTACGGATGATGCGAATTTCATGTCTGTACCAACCGTGATTTTTAGTGAAGGCATGATTGTAATCGCCCCAGAAATGGAGATATTTAAATAATAGCCCTTCTACTTGCTTATTGTTTAAATGTTGTTCACAGCTTTTACGAATAGCTGCATAGTTATCTTCATGAATTACCTCATCGGCCTGTATATAAAAAAGCCAGTCTCCATTACAGTGTTTTTTAGCCAAGTCAGTTTGTTGAGCTAAGATAGAACCGTGAGGATATGATTCGACATCCCAAACTGTATCGACAATTTTTATTTTGGGACTATTAAGTTCATTGATAAGTTCCAGTGTGTTATCGTCAGAATCACAATTACCCAGTGCAACAATAAACTCATCTACTATAGGTAAGACTGATGAAATAGACTCTTGGATTGGATAATACAGTTTACCTGCATTTTTGACCATAGTAAATCCGGAAATCTTCATTTTATTTTGGTTTTACAGACTACGAAAGAATGGATTGATAATAATTGATTAGCTCACTTAATATATTTTCTTCTCTGAATTCAAGTGCTTTAATTTTGCCCTTGGCTGCCATTTCTTGCTGAAGGTCTTCCGACTCAATAACTTTTTGCATTGCGGTCGCTAACTCTTCAGTATTTCCATATTCAGCATATAATGCAGCGTCGCCACCTACTTCGGGAAAGCAACTGCCTTTTGAGGTAATAACTGGTGTACCTGAGTTAAGTGCTTCAAGTATTGGGATGCCAAATCCCTCAAACAGGGAAGGGTAAACAAAAAGAGAAGCCATTTGATAAAATGCCGGAAGCTCAGGTGTTTCAACATTATGTAGAAAGATTGCTTGTTTTTCCAGATTGTTATCCCTGACAAACTGCTTTATTTTAGTAAGATAATTTGTTGGCCGTCCTACTGCAACAACCGGGATGTCTATATTGGCAGCAGCAAGAGCTTGGAAGACTCCAAGAAGATTTTTGCGAGGTTCAATTGTACCAACATATAAAATAAACTGCTCGGGCAAATTATACTTCACCTTCAATTGCTCCTTAATGGCAGCATCAGCATCTTGATAGTAAATAGAGTTACAGCCTTGGTAAATAACTTTAATCTTTTCCGGGGCAATATCAAAGTAGCGGGTAATGTCTTGTTTTGTTTGTTCACTGATAGCTATAACACCATCAGCAGTATTTAGTGCATGTTTATACTTTCTTTTAAAAATAGCTCGATAACCGAAATCAAATAATTCCGGGTACCTTAAGAAAATGGCATCGTGCATGGTGACCACTGATTTAGTGTTGGTGGTTTGAATGCCTTTAGGAAGTTCATGGCTTAATCCATGGTATATATCCAGGTTCTCTTTTTTAATTTGAGATACCATTGACTTATAACGCCAATAATTTTGGCCTATTCTGGTTTTTTTATTTTTTGGTGCTATTAATTGGCATTTTTGATCTCCTTCAAAGCAAATGCGATTTTCTAACCTGGGGCTGAATAGGACATAACTATTTTCAGGATATATACTTGTCAAGCCATTAATAAACCACCTGCTAAAATTTCCCAAACCACTTCGGTTATAAAAAGCTCTCTTCGCATCAAAACCAATTTTCATGTCAATGATATTAAACTTTAAGTTTGAATGTGAGCAAAGATAATATTTTTTAGAACTGATAATTCGGAAAACGTTAGAAGTACTTTACCATTTCCGTTTAAAAGTATATCTTCGAACCCCGATTATGTAAATCATAAAAGATGGACTAACCTTTAACGTTAAAACATTTAAATGAAACTTTTATTTCTTAATTCAATAGGTAAGAAGAAATGGGGAGGCGGTGAGAAGTGGATGGTGCTTGCTGCAAGTAAGTTGATTAAGAAAGGTCACGTGGTGTACGTCGGATGCCGTAAAGGTTCAGTACTAGAACAAAGGGCGAAGGAAAAGAACATTCCTGTGGTTAACATCAGTATCTATACAGATTTTAGTTTGATAGGTCATATTGCATTAAAACATTGTATTCAATCTAAAAACATTGACCTGATTATTGGTTGTCAAAATAAAGATGTTAGAGTAGCTGGTTTTACAAGTAAACTTTTAAAAGGGCCAACTGTTTTAAGTCGTCAGGGCGTTCAGTTACTGAATAATTCTTTAAAATATAAGTGGAGTTTTCTGCCTTTTTGCGATGGCATTATAACCAATACACAATCGATTAAGAAAGAATACGATAGTTATGGTTGGTGGGATTCAAACTTTGTGAAAGTAATTTACAACGGGATTAATTTAGATGCCTTTTCAAAAAAGAAATTTGATTTGTCGGCTTACCTTCCAAAGTCACAGAAAAAGCCATTTATAATTGTTTCTACCGGTCGCTTAGCCAAACAAAAAGGGTTTGAATACCTTATTTCAGCTGCCAAATGGGTTATTGATAAAAAGCCCGATACTTATTTCTTTATAGCTGGAGAGGGAAAATTGAAATCAGAACTTCAGAAGCAAATTAAAGACTTCGGTATAGAGAAGAATTTTCATTTGTTAGGGTTTCATAGCAATGTATCTGAGTTGCTTAATGCGGCTGATTTATTTGTTCTTCCATCTCTGTATGAAGGAATGCCTAATTCTTTAATGGAAGCTTTAGCTCATGGTATACCGTCTATTAGTACTCGGGTTAATGGTGTAGAGGAGTTGATGATCGATGGCGAACATGGTTATATTGTAAAATCAGGAGATGCTAATGCGTTGGAAGAAGCGATCATTAAATGTATTGATGACTCCGATATCAAACATAAAGGTACGAAAGGCGCTCAACATGTAATTTCTACATTTTCGATTGAAAAAATGGTGCAAAAGCTGGAGAAGCATTTGCTCCAGAAAATAAAGAAGCATTAGGCCAAACCGTAAGCTCTATTAACAACATTCTACATTTCATGCATTTATTATTAGATGTTATAATACATCTGATTATTTTTGCAGCAATTTCAATTTAGCATTTTGTTAATACTTGTGATGATAAAAACATTCATTAATAAATTTTGGCGCACATTCCTGTTCTGGATGTTATTTTTTGCAATACACCGTTTGATCTTCATTTTATTTAATATGAAGTTTTCCAACGGAACACCAATCGGTCAGTTAATCTGGTCATTTATCATTGGTTTACGATTAGATAGCTCCTTCACCGGTTATATCATGTTATTAATTGGGGTGAGTTTACTACCCTTATTGCTGTTGCAAAAGAGAATAAACTTCAGGTGGTTCTCAGGTTTTAACAAAGTACTTATTGTAATTCTTTCGAGCTTTTTACTTGGCGACACATTGTTGTATTCATTTTGGGGCAAGCACATGGATTCAGAGGCGATAGGTTTTCTGCAAACGCCGGATATCGTTATGGCCTCACTCCATTGGTATCAGCCAATAGTATTCATTGCCGCAACAGCTTTGATTTCTTATGGCTTGATTTTTATTTTTAAGCGTTTAGCAGGTAAGTTTACCTCTGAACAAAGCAACTCATGGACGAAAGTTGCTGTTCAGGCTTTGTGTGTTCTATTCATTTCAGCATTAATGATTGCACCCATTCGCGGAAGTGTGGGGGTAGCTCCTATTAATACCGGTGTAGCGTATTTTTCTACGTTTCAGTATGCCAATCATAGTGCGCTTAATCCGCTTTGGAATTTATCCTATGCCATGAAGAAATCGGATGACACGAAGGTTCGGTATCGCTTTATGGATGATTCGAAAGCCAATGAAATCTTTAATAAACTGACGAAGCACTCAGGAGAATATGAACACTTCCTTACTATGAAGCGCCCGAATGTGGTGGTCATATTATTGGAAAGTTTTGCCGCCCATGTGATCAATAATCAGGATGAGGGAGATCGTGTCACACCTAATATTGATGCCTTACTTGATGAAAGTGTTTTATTTACTGGGATAAGAGCTGCCGCCAACAGATCTGATAAAGGTTTGGTAGCATCACTTGCCGGATATCAGGTATTACCAGCCTACTCAATTATTCGTTTTCCCGATAAAACCAATAGCCTGCCTTTCCTGCCTAAAAAGATGAAAGATAATGGTTATCAGGATCTGATGTACATGTATGGTGGCGATATTAAGTTTAAAAATATGAATTCGTTCGTTCAGCAAGCTGGGTTCGAGCAAGTGATTTCAATTGATGATTTTCCATCGGAGTTTCAAGGAGAGAAATGGGGGGTGCATGATGAGTATACCTTTAGAAGGTTGGCAGAGGAAATGAAGACATCTCGATCGCCCTACTTTAAGTTTATGTTCACGCTAAGTAGTCATGAACCTTTTGATGTTCCAATGGAGCGTAAGTTTGAAAACAATTATCACAATTCGGTGGCGTATACCGATCAATGCATCGGGGAGTTTTTTGATACGGTGAAGAAAAATGGTCAGTGGGACGAAACACTTTTTATACTGATTGCAGATCACGCTGTTTCCGGACCAAAACATATTCCACTGGATGATGTTAATTATTCACGGATACCGATGATTTGGACAGGGGGAGCCCTGGCTGTAAAAGACACGACCATTAGCAATATAGGATCGCAGACCGATATGGCAAGAACATTGTTGAGTCAGCTCGATATTAATGCGGATGAGTTTAAGTTTAGTAAAAACATACTGGACGAAGGCGTTGCCAAGTTTGCATTCCATACGATTGCTCCGGCCAGTATATCATTCTTTGAAGAAGACAGGTATCAGAATTACAATGTAAATATCAACCGTTTTAACCATATGGATGGAGTACACGATGCCATCGATAGTTTAAAAGCAAAGGCTTACCTGCAGGTGATTAGTAACGACCATCAAAATAGATAGTATGAGTGTAGTTAATTTGAAGAGAGAGGATTTTGAAATTATGGCACCGGTGGGCTCATATGAGTCACTTCGGGCAGCTATTCAAGGAGGAGCCGATTCTGTTTATTTTGGTATTGAACAACTAAATATGCGATCGCGCTCGTCCAATAATTTCTCGAATGATGATTTGCGGGAGATTGTTAAGATCGCCAAAGAAAACAATATCAAGACCTACCTGACGGTCAATGTGGTAATCTTCAATGAGGAGCTGGATACCATGCGCGAAATCATTGAAGTAGCTAAAGAGGTGGGGGTAACGGCAGTGATTGCTTCTGATCAGGCGGCCATTAATTATGCGCATCAAAGAGGGGTTGAGGTACATATCTCAACGCAGGTCAATATTTCCAATGTTGAAACACTGAAGTTCTACAGTCATTTTGCTGATGTGGTGGTGCTGGCGCGCGAATTAAATATGAATCAGGTAAAAGCCATTCATCAAACCATTGTTGAAGAAGATATACGTGGTCCGAAGGGTGAGCTGATACAGATTGAGATGTTCGCACATGGAGCGTTATGTATGGCAACATCCGGTAAGTGCTATATTAGCCTGCATCAGTTAAATTCATCGGCCAATAGGGGCGCATGTTTACAGCCTTGCCGACGAGGATACACGGTAACAGAGAAGGAATCAGGCAATCAAATGGAACTGGAGAACGAATACATCATGTCTCCAAAAGATTTGAAAACCATACATTTTCTAAATAAAATGATGGACGCTGGTGTTCGTGTCTTTAAGATTGAAGGACGCGCACGATCGGCTGAATATGTAAAAACGGTGTGTGAGTGTTACAATGAAGCGATAGAGGCGGTTCTAGATGGTTCTTATGGCGATGAGAAGATAAAAAACTGGGATGAACGGCTGTCGGAGGTATTTAACCGTGGTTTCTGGGATGGATACTATATGGGACAGAAGCTCGGGGAGTGGAGCCATAATTACGGATCGCGAGCGACGCGAAAGAAGATCTACATCGGCAAAGGCATGAACTACTTTCCAAAGTTGAAAGTGGCAGAATTTCTGATGGAAACACAGTCGCTAAAAGTGGGTGATGAGATATTGATTACAGGACCAACCACAGGCGTGGTGCAAATGATGGTTCCTGAAATAAGGGTAGATCTTCAACCTGTAGAAGAAACAGTAAAAGGCGAGCGATTCTCCATTATAGTGGATGAGAAGATACGTCGTTCGGATAAGTTGTATAAACTGGTTGAGGTTCCTGGAGAGGAATAATCTAAAAGGTTGATTTGTGGATTTGTTAATCTGTTTAGTTGATAAGAAGATTAATGGTACGAATCAACAAATTACTAAATCAACACAATTACAACTTATCAAATCACCGCATCAACAAATAACCAATTAAACACCAAATAAGTATGGCAAAGCAAGGAAACTTACGCAAAATGAAATCCAACATTGAGGATGGAGAGATTAGATATCAACTTGTTCTGGATGGTGAAGCTGTTTCAATGAATGATTTGATTGGTAAAAACGTAACACTGACTTACCAGAATCAGATCAACTGTATTGCCTGCGGAAAGAAGACATCCAAATCATTTGCGCAAGGGTTCTGCTACAACTGCTTTCAAACCGCCCCTGAAGCTGAAGATTGTGTTTTGCACCCAGAGAAGTGCAGGGCACATTTAGGTGAAGCTCGTGATATCAGTTTCGCACAGGAGCATTGTCTGATTCCTCACTACGTTTATTTAGCTGTTTCATCAGGTATAAAGGTGGGCATCACCCGCAACACACAAATACCAACGCGTTGGATTGATCAGGGGGCATCAAAAGCGATCATTCTGGCAGTGGTGCCCAACAGGCATATCGCCGGTGTTATGGAGGTGTTTCTAAAGGATTACTTTAGTGATAAGACCAATTGGAGGAGTATGCTCAAAAACGAAATTGCAACTGATATTGATATCCTTGAACAGAAGCAAAAAGCAGTTAACCTGCTGCCCGGGGAACTAAGAAAATACGTTATTGAGGATGCTAAAGTATGGGAGCTTGAATATCCTGTAAACACCTTTCCGAAAAAACCTCAATCAATATCGTTTGATAAACAAACAGAGCTATCTGGCCATCTTGAAGGTATAAAAGGTCAATACCTGCTGTTTGATCAGGATCGTGTTATTAACCTCAGAAAGCACAACGGCTACCTGGTTAGTATCACATCAGAGTAGTCGTTTATCATTATTAAAACCACAAAGAAAGAATAACGAATTTATCAAGTAAGCCCTCTGCTGTAAATTAATGTTATTTGAGAAAGAATAAAATCACAGAGTTGAAGCAGAACACAGAGCGGATGTTCTCCACGCCTTAATATGGCTGCTACCTTCAGCACAGGGTGGAATTGAATTAAACTCTATCACCTGAATCTCATCACAATAATAAAGAACTATTAAGGCGTAACCTTCAATAATTCATCATTGGAAGGTAATTACGCGTATATCTATATTTTTTCATTATCCTTCAAAAAAAATATTCCTTAATGTTACTAAGGGATAGAGAAGATTCTGCTAACATAGTTTTTGACTTTCTCCAATTTATTGCTCAACTTAATGTAACAATTGATTGATTTGTTAAGTATTAGGTATATCTGCCTTGAATTAACAAATAGTTATTTAACCTTTAACAAATAAAACTATGGGAACATTATTTACAGGTATTCTATCCATTTTTGCGGCCGGACTCGTCTGTTGGGCACTGTTGTATGTGGCATTCCGAAGAACTTTTGTATTTACTATCGGCTCAATATTTTTAGCCGTAATTGACATGGTCGCAATTTTCGGATTTATATTGGGTAGTAAAGGTTTGATTCATATTTTATGGGCGGCTCCAATTGCCATCATATGTATACTGGCCAGTTATAGCTTGTTGTCCAAATGGATTAAAGAGCCCATTCAATACCTGACAGGCATTATAAAGGCCGTTAGTGATAAAGATTTAACAGTGGCCATCGATGCCAAATACGATAATAAAAAGCATGAGATTAAGGATATCGTGCTGTCAATGCAGGAATTACTATTGTCTCAAAAAGAACTGATCAGCGAATTGGGCGAAAGTGCAGATAATCTACTGCATACCAGTACGCAGGTGAATACCAGTTCAACATCCTTAAGTACCGGCGCTTCAGAGCAGGCGAGTGGTCTGGAGGAAATCTCATCTTCGATTGAGGAGATGACTGCCAGTATTCATAGTAATGCTCAGAATGCTCTGGATTCAAAAGAGATCAGTGAGAAATCGTACAAAGACTTACAACTATTACTCAATAAAGTTGATGAGGCTGTTCAGGCAATGTCGCGTATACATCAGGAGGTGACCTCTATTTCGGCTATTGCCAATCAAACAAATATTCTGGCCTTAAATGCATCTATTGAGGCAGCAAAGGCTGGCGATGCCGGTAAAGGTTTTGGTGTGGTGGCCACAGAAGTAAGAAAACTGGCTGAGCAATCGAGTGTTTCTGCCAGTCATATAACCGATATTACGGCTGTTGGTGTTGAGCGTATCAATGAGGTGATGGAAGGCATTCAGCACCTTAATAAAGAAACTCAGAAATCCACATCGTTGGTGGCAGAAGTGGCAGCAGCAACTAATGAAATGAAGATTGGTGCCAGTCAGGTGAATGCGGCAGTTCAGGAATTAAATGCCGTGGTGCAGGATAACGCCTCATCGAGTGAAGAGCTAAGTGCGACCTCTGAGGTTTTACTGGATACATCAAAGAAATTCTCTGGAATTGTAAAATTGTATAGTTACAATTAACAGGGCATTAAGGATTTCATAAAAAGGAGCAGAATCGATAGTGTAAAAAACACTGTATACATCCGTTCACTGAGCGCAGTCGAAGTGATTTATATTGATAATTGCTGAGTCAAATTTCATCTCGACTACGCTTGATGAGCGGCTTAGTTTTGGATACTCTCTAATTATACTAGTTAATCAACAAAATGATAGAGTAATAAATGGGATTACCTTAATTCAAACAGCTGGGAAAATTGAATTTTTCATAAAGCTTTGTATCTTGTCATAAAAACAATTGCATCTAAAAGAAAAATATCACCTCATTATTATCTCTTGTCTGCTTGTCTGCTCTTGTGCCTCCTGCATAAGCACTGGCAAGCTAAGTAAGCAGCACTATTTAAATGGTTACGACGATAAGCGACCCTATACAAGCGTTTATAAACCGGAGCATAGCAAACAATGTATTTATTTAATCAGGCATGCTAAGCCCGATGTTGAGAAGCAACTGATATATGCCTCATCGATGGCGCAGGACTATGTTATTGAGTATAATCAAGCGCCAATTATACCTTTTGACCCATCACTGGTAAAGGTGGATATTAATGATCATCAACTCATTTATAGTTCTCCGCTTCGAAGGGCACATGAAACTGCCCAGGCTATTTTCCCAGATCATACGATTGAAACAGATAGTTTGTATCGTGAGTTTGAAACACGCATTGTTCAGGATGGGAATATCTATGCCATGCCATTAATCGTTTGGCAATCGCTCAGCCGCTTAATGTGGGTGATGGGACTTAATCAAAAAGAGATAGAAAGCTATGCACAGGCCAGAAATCGGGCAATGCTTGTTGCAGATCGCCTGGCAGATTATTCACAAACGGATGAACTAGTTATTTTAGTGGCCCACGGTATGCTTAACCGCTCCGTTACAAAAGCACTAAAAAAACAAGGGTGGATCATCAAACAAAAACATGGCCATCATAATATTGGGGCGACGGTTTTGGTGAAAGAGGAGTGATATAGGATTAATGATTTATATAAACGAGTTGTGGTGTATTAAAAATAGCTAACGTGAAACATACAATCTTAATAATATTAGCCATAGTAATAGGTCAGCTGACTAAAGCACAAGAGATTGATTTATCTAATAAATGGACTGATTTAATTGAATCAAATTCAGAGTTTAAAGACATTAATATAGGTAGATTTAATAATCTTGATTTTAGCAATATTCTTTCAAACCAATTAAGATTTGATAATGACCCTTTTTCAACTTACATCGGAATCTTTGGACCCAATTATAGGAGAATAGACTTTCACTTAAAAACAAGTAAGAATAACAACAACTATTCGCTTACAGGAAAAAGCAAATTAGGAGACAATGTAAGAGAATTAAAAGGGGAATTGAAACTTAACAAAGTTCTCTTAAAAACACAGAACTATATCACGGACAGCTTATATATTGGACTATTTGATTGCAAATTTCAAGAGCCAGGAGACAGAAGTGGAGACGGTATGTTTTCTGGTGTTTTTACAGTTGTTTTTTATATAAAAGACAATGAAATAAAGCTCTTTAAAACATCATCTGGAGACGAGCCTAATTTCACAAACACATTTGTTGGTAAGTGGACAAAAAATAATTCAGAAGTTGAACGAAGAGTGATTTTTTCATTTCACGCAGCCGGACTTTATGAGAGGTTACCGTTTTGTGAAGAAATATATACATATGAAGACTTCGAAGATTTTGTCATTATTAAAGAAAAGTATAAAAAGTTTGGATGGACAAACTATAATCCGGACAAGACAGAAAAGAGTAATTGGTGGAAATAATAACACACCACAATAACTAAGCGTTCTGGCTGGTTGAAAACCAGAGTCTGAACGCGGTGTTGCCGACAACCGGCCACGATGGTTATCGCTGGAAATTACTGTCTATGGGTATTGATTTAAGTAAGGTGAGTTTTCAGCAGGCTTTCAGTACTTGTTTAGGTTCGGTTTTAGAGGTTCAAATAACACAATCGATAAATTGCAAGCACCAGCCCATGTAAATTGAACTCAAAATTTTCGGTTAAGGCCATAACATCCTAATCGCCTTGCGACGTTAGTTGGGTGTGAGGTAAGCCAATAAGTCAAGTGGTGGTGGTCCGCGGGCATCAAAAGTAATGAGCGTAACGAGCTGACCTGTACCACAGGTATAGCAAACACGATGTTTTAAAGGCGGCCGCTTTTTAATAGTGGCTTCACCGATTTGTTGTTCCACCAGCTCTCGTACCTTTTGTTTTAATGACGAGGCCAGTATACCGTAATGGCGGATGCGCACAAAACCTTTGGGCAGTATGTGCAGGCTCAGACGACGGATAAATTCCTGATGAGTAAGTGTTATCACATGTTCCTGTCCGCTTTTTCGATAGTCTTTGGCGGTGAAACTGACAGAATCCATATCAACAAAGCGTAGCCGGTGATTGCTGATGGCCACCTTATGGGGGTAGCGCCCCATGTATTCGATCA
>DIYS01000108.1 GCA_002429115.1 Saccharicrinis sp. UBA6048
TATGGCAGGAAGTATCGAAGCCATGTTTAGCGATATTCTTGGCAAAAACATGCTGTATACAGCACTAAGTATCAATGGTGAAATCTATGATTTTGGTGGTCAGGTGGCCTATATCAGTCAAAGGAAGCGTGTTAAGCTTGGGGTGGGGATATCACATATTCCTTATCGAACAGGCACTTATCAGTATCAGACAGATTCCTTGCCGGATGGATGGACAACACGTACGCTCAATTACCTCTTCAGACGTACCTTTGAGGATAAGTTATCGGTCTTCACCTTTGTTCCCATAAATAAAACGCAGCGTTTTGAGTTTGGTGCAGCCTATGCGTTTTATAATTACAGGATTGAAAAGTTCAAGAACATCAACTCCTATTCGCAGCTTTATTCAAATGAGCGTGAGCGGGTGCCTGCTCCTGATGGCTTCGGAACAGGTATTCTGGATGCGGCTTTTGTTATCGATAACGCCAAAATGGGACTAGCATCACCGGTTGAAGGCAAGCGTCTTCGAATACAGGTTGAGCATTATTTGCATAAGATGCAGATGCAAACCTTGTTGGTGGATTTTCGACGCTATTTCTTTATAAAGCCTTACAGCTTTGCCTTTCGACTATATCATTATGGGCGATATGGAAAAGATTCGGATAGTGATCGTATGACCGAACTATTTCTAGGTTCTCCTTGGTATGTGAGGGGCTACGATGTTGGAGGTTTTTATGGTGATGACTCATCCGATACCAATACTATTAGTCTTAATCAGTTGATTGGCACACGCCTCTTGGTTAGTAATGTTGAGTGGCGCATTCCGTTTACAGGTCCTAAAGAAATAGCGTGGTTTTCATCCAACTTTTTATTTAGCGAGTTGGCGGTTTTTGTTGATGGAGGTGTTAGCTGGAATAAAAATACCTATCCGGTGGCCAGCCTGACGACGAATAGTAACAGGCAGCGCATCCCTGTTTTTAGTGGCGGTCTGGCCTATCGTATCAACTTATTTGGTGCCATGATTCTCGAGCCATACTATGGATTTCCATTTCATCAGAACCATTTCAAACGTGGACAGTTTGGGATTAATATCTTTGCCGGCTGGTAATTTATTCCTTGAATAATTTTTCGAATAGTTTAATCCCTATCGTAAAATCATTATCTTGTGGCCGCAGGGAGAGATAGAGTGTGAGGAGAGTCAATTGGAGAGCATCCAGATAAATGATCACTCATGAAACATCTAAGCCGGAACATGCCGACTTCCAATATATTAGTCTTACATCGAATTAATTTCCACTTTCGATGCATTTTTCATGTTTCCGCGGTTCTTGCTCTAATTACCCTTTCGAAGTTACTAACTAAAACAAATTTTCTATGAATTCAATTTTTTGGTTTATTCCTTTTGCCTCTGTACTGGCATTAGTGTTTGCCTGGTTCTTTTTTAAATCGATGATGAAAGAATCAGAAGGTACTGATCGAATGAAGGAAATTGCACAACACGTGCGAGATGGTGCGATGGCCTATTTATCGCGACAGTATAAGGTGGTTGGAATTGTATTTTTGGTACTTTTGGTCATCCTTACAATTTTGGCTTTTATTGGGGTTCAAAACCCATTTGTGCCGATAGCATTTTTAACGGGTGGTTTCTTCTCCGGATTATGTGGATTTCTCGGAATGAAAACAGCAACTTTTGCATCAGCCCGTACTGCTCACGGAGCATCTTTCTCTTTAAATCGCGGTCTGAAAGTAGCATTCCGTAGTGGTGCTGTGATGGGTTTGGTCGTAGTAGGATTCGGATTGATTGATATTGCACTTTGGTACTGGTTGCTTAACTACATCTATGATAACAATGTATTTGGTTTAGGAATGCAAGTGGCTGAGGAAGTTAGTCTTGTTGGTGCATGGACAACTGATTTTGTTGCTAATTCAGAGTGGACGCATGCTAAGATGGTACATATTACTACTACCATGTTAACCTTTGGTATGGGTGCTTCAACGCAGGCATTATTTGCACGTGTTGGTGGTGGTATCTATACAAAAGCTGCCGATGTGGGTGCCGACCTTGTAGGTAAAGTTGAGGCTGGTATTCCGGAAGATGATCCTCGTAACCCAGCAACAATTGCTGATAACGTTGGTGATAACGTTGGTGATGTGGCTGGTATGGGAGCTGACTTATACGAATCATACTGTGGTTCGATATTGGCAACTGCTGCGCTTGGTGCTGCTATCTCGATGAATTCAGGATCATTCAATGAGAAAGCAATTATTGCTCCTATGATTGTAGCGGCCATTGGTATTATCTTCTCCATTCTTGGAATCTTCATGGTACGAACAAAAGAAGATGCATCTGCAAAAAGCCTTCTGAACTCGTTGTTAGTAGGTACAGCAGGATCTTCCGTACTGATATTAGTTGCGATTGGTGTTATGGCTTATCTTGGATGGTTCGGATGGGGAATATTCGGATCTGTAGTAGCTGGTCTGATCGCCGGTATTGTTATTGGTCAGGGAACTGAATACTATACGTCTGATGGTTATAAGCCAACACAAGGTATTGCGAAACAGGCACAACAAGGACCAGCAACAACTATTATTGATGGTATTGCAGTTGGTATGTATTCAACATGGATACCTGTGATAACGATTGTGATTGGTATTATTGCAGCGTTCGGCTTTGCCGGTGGCTTCACTGATTTTGGTGAAGGTGTTTACGGTATTGGTTTTGCCGCTGTTGGTATGTTATCTACATTGGGAATCACTTTGGCGACTGACGCTTTTGGACCAATTGCTGATAACGCAGGTGGTAACGCTGAGATGGCTGAGTTACCAAAAGAGGTACGTGAGCGCACAGATGCTTTAGATATGTTAGGTAATACAACGGCTGCTACCGGTAAAGGTTTTGCTATTGGTTCGGCTGCCTTAACAGCAATGGCGCTATTGGTTGCCTATATGGAAGAAGTGCGTATCTGGCTTAAGAAAGTACCTGAGCTGGGCAATAAGTTTCTTGAAGTAACAGGAGCTGAGAGTTTAACTAAAGCAACTATGGAAAATTTCGTTGATTTCTATGAGTTAAACGTCTTTAACCCATTATTATTAGCAGGTTTATTTATTGGGGCTATGATGGCCTTCGTATTCTGTGCAATGACTATGAAAGCAGTAGGTAGAGCAGCAGGAGCAATGGTTGATGAAGTACGTCGTCAGTTCAGAGAAATACCTGGAATTTTAGAAGGTACAGGTACACCTGAGTACGCAAAATGTGTTGCTATTTCAACAAAAGGAGCACAGCGTGAGATGTTGGTGCCTTCGATTTTAGCTATTGCCGTTCCAATTATTGTTGGTCTTCTTTTAGGTGTAGCTGGTGTTATTGGTTTGTTGATGGGAGGTTTGGTAACAGGCTTTACATTGGCAGTGATGCTTAATAACTCTGGTGGAGCATGGGATAATGCGAAAAAATACATCGAGAAAGGTAATCATGGTGGAAAAGGTAGTGAAGCCCATAAGGCTGGTGTCGTTGGTGATACTGTTGGTGATCCTTTCAAAGATACTTCGGGTCCATCACTAAACATCCTGATTAAACTAATGACAATGGTGTCGGTAGTAATGTCAGGTTTAACTGTAATTTACTCCTTCTTCTAGGATATAATAAATTGATTAAGAAAGAGAGGTTGTCGTTTGACAGCCTCTTTTTGTTTGTATGAGGTAAGCGAATTACTTTTTAGAATGATTTAAGAGAAAGTGGAATTTTTAGAATCCAGCAAAACGGTTAGAATTTAACCCGTATTATTCATCT
>DIYS01000178.1 GCA_002429115.1 Saccharicrinis sp. UBA6048
TTTTCGTTAGTTTTTTACCTCGTTAAAAAAGTAACTCGCCGAAGGCAATAGAAAAAGAATATGAAGTTATCCATGAAAGACTCGTATAATGAGTTTAAACAAAAAAAACCTCGCAATCGCGAGGTTTTTTTTATATCTATAATAGTTACGTTAACTATATTACAATTTCACCAACCTATTACTTCTCAGCAGGCAATTCTCTTAGCTTAAGGTGGTCACCAGCATCCTTCACGATTGACTTATAGTAGTCTTGCGAGTAACCAGGGAATGTGGCATGCTTAGGATTACCATGCTCATTTCTAAGGAATTTACCATCTACTTCCTCGTGCAGGTTACCATCGTTGTATTTTACAAGTAAGAACTCACCAAGCTGACGCCATCTCTCAGTTACCAATTCAGCCTGGTTCATTGAGAAATCTGTCAGGAACTGACGTGCCAGCTCAGGATTCTGATCATACAGTGCTTTTGCCGATTGATCAATAGCAGCCGTAAAAGTTATCAGGTTATCTTCCAACTCAGTCTGTACTTTTTTGATGTCTTCAATCATATGGCTATAGCGACCATATGCCTGGTTGCTTACCCATGTAAATACCCAGAAAGCAGATTCCCAGGTGAAGTTCAATAAGTCACCATTGCCTTCAGCCAGGCAGTGAGGTACGTTCGTCATACCAGCATACATTGGCATATAAACCGATGAAGCAGCATCGTCAACACCAAACCAAAGAATACCACCAATATGAGCTGGTAACCACGATCTCATTTGAGCTACAAAAGAGAAACCAGTTTGCTGCGTAGCAATTGCACGCTCGTTAAAATACTTTTCTCCATCAACTTCCCATGTCAAAGGACGGAAACGGTAAGGCTTTGAGTAAGGACCTGCACCGGCATCTTTAGTCATGTCAAGCGGTGTGCCTTCGTAGTGGTCGCGCATAATGTTCATCACGTCGCGGTGCGATATTTTACGATCAGGCTTAATGTAAAGCGGCATACGGTCGCGTGAGTTACCTTGTGCATACTCTACGTATTTACCCATATCACCAGGATTCATAATATTGAAGGCACTCCATACACGGGCATCGCAAAAACGAACAGCACCAAAATCAAGTGGCGCATAAGCATCAGCAAAGCTGAAGTCTTTGTTCTTACCATCGAAATAACCTTTTTCGCGTGCAAAAGAGATCACATCCTCAGAGTACAAACAGTTTTCTTTATCCTTTAATGGGAAAGTGGTGATACGTGCCTGGTTGGCGTGCGCCGAAACGTATCCATCAGGAATTTTTACGGCTACCCAAACAGCACCTTTGTTATTTTCACCTTTACCAATCATTTCCATTACCCAAACTTCATCTTTATCGGCAATAGAGAATGACTCGCCAGAACTGTAATAACCATATTCTTCTACAAGGTCAGTCATGATCTTAATGGCTTCACGAGCTGATTTTGAACGTTGAAGTGTAATATAAATAAGGCTACCATAGTCGATAAGTCCGTTTTTGTTCTGCAGTTCAGGGCGACCGCCAAATGTTGTTTCAGCAATCGTTACCTGGTGCTCATTCATATTACCAATCACTGTATATGTTTGTGCAGCCTGTGCGATCTCCCCCAGGTATTTACCAGTATCCCACTCGTATACTTTAAGCATAGTACCAGCCTCATAAGTAGCAGCAGGGCGGAAATACAATTCACCATATAAATCGTGCGAATCGGCAGCGTAAGAGACGATTGTTGAGCCATCAGTAGAGGCATTTTTTGTTACCAGAATATTGGTACAGGCATTAGAGGGGTTTGTACCCGTTAGCAGGGCTACAATTCCGAACAATGCAATGAACTTCTTCATCATGTCAAGTTGTATTTTAGTTATAATTTTTAGTTCTGACACAAATATATAAAATCCGGAATACTTGAAAGTGAGTTTTGACAGGCTTTGATAAGATTTGTTGAACTATTCTGGTACTAAAAGGTGATGGATTTATAAGCTTGAAAGTTTGCAATTTATAATCATTTTCCCTTATTTGCAGATACTCAGATCGGGGAAAAATGGATGTTAATGCAGAGTTGATACGAGCTTTAGATTTTTCAGATAGTATTGTTTTATTGACGGATGTAAGTGGTAAAATTCGTTATGTGAACAGTAGCTTCTGCAAAAAGTATGGCTATACAAAACCCGAAGTATTAGGCAGAACACCTCGACTGTTCAAGAGCGATTATCACGATAGCATTTATTATGACCAGCTGTGGCGCACCATTAGTAATGGCGAAACCTGGGTGGGAGAGTTCAAAAACATTACAAAGTCAGGAAAGATAATTTGGGAAAAGGCAACCATTAGCCCTGTTCATAATGAGCAGGGTGAACGATCGGGGTACATAGCCGTTAAAGAAGATATTACGCGTGAGCGTGAATTGAAGATGCAGGCTGATCAGGATCGTTTTTTTCTGGATGAATTATTTAATAACTCCCCAATTGGTATCGCCATCCTTAAGCCTGTGAAAACACGTAATATTGTCAACGATTTTCTGGTGCTGCGGGCTAATCCATCAGCGAGTAATGTGCTTGGTAAACTTGGGATTGTCGGGTTAAAGCTTAGTCAGATAATTCCTGATTATAAGGCTGAGCTGAAGCGAATAAGAGTAATGGTTGACCGAAAAGTGTCCTTGGAAGCTCACCTGAAGGCTCTAGGTAAATTTGTTCGTTACCGGTCTTTTCCAATAGGGGATGGAAAAATCTGTTTGTTCTTTTACGATGTTTCGCCATATAAGCAAACCATCAGGGCTTTAGAAGCCAGTGAAGAGCGTTATTTTACCTTGGTGGAAGATGCGCCGGCCATGATCAGTCGATTTAATAAGGATGGAATATTGACGTATGTGAACGATCAGTATTGTAAAACCTTTGAGATTAATCGTGAACAGCTACTGGGGCGCAGTATATTTGATTGGTTCTCAGATGGAGAAAAAGAGCGAATTTGGCAGATTATAAAAGGACTGACACCGGAGAACCCGATCAGTGTTATTGAGCATCGTCTGATGTTGAATGGGGGCAAGGTAAAGTGGGTGCGTTGGTTGGATCGTGCATTACTTAGCTCAGATGGCGAAATATTTGAATACCAATCGGTAGGAATGGATCTGACACAGCTGAAACAGACTGAGATACAGTTAACTGAACATCGTAATAAGCTGGATGCCATCGTTAATAGCACAATAGCCGGTATTGGCGTGGTGAATAAACAGGGGCGCTTTGTATTGGTCAATGAGCGACTGCAAAAGATGATTGGCTTTGATTCGAAAGAGGAGATGTATGGATTCAGGCATGAGGAAGCGACATTGCCCGATTACAAAGAGCTGGTTGAAACGAAGTTTAGTCAATTGCTGAAAGGGGAGGTTGACGATTATAATATTGAATGTCCGTTCTACAAAAAGGATGGAAGCATCTTCTGGGGAGATTTACATGTATCGCCAATCAAAGATGTCAATGGAGAAATCCTTGAGGTCATTGGTATTGTAACAGATATTACCGAAAAGAAGGAAGTGCAGTTAAAGCTGAAAGAGCGAGAAAATAAATTGCGGGAATTGAATGTTACCAAGGACAAACTCTTTTCCATTATCGCTCATGATATTCGGAATCCTTTTAATAGTATCATTGGCTTTTCGAACATTCTCAGAAATAACCTGGAGTCATATACCAAAGATGAAACGCGCTTATATGTTGAGCAGATTCTTGTTGCCAGTGAAAATTTATATAAGCTTCTGGATGATTTGCTATTGTGGGCCAAGAGTCAATTGGGGCAGATGACTGTAAGTAAAAGGGCGTTTCAGTTACGATCGTTGATCAGCGAAGCGTTTGAGAGTTATAGCATATTGGCAATGAATAAGCAGATACAGCTGTCTAATTCTGTTGAAGAAGACATTGAAGTGTATGCCGATCTGGAAATGATTCGCTTTGTTATCCGGAATCTAATTCATAATGGAATTAAGTTTACAGAAAATAATGGAGATGTCCGTTGTGAGGCGTTTGAACATGAGGACCATTGGGTGCTTTCAATTAAAGATACTGGTATTGGAATTCAGGAGTCTAAGTTGAAGATACTTTTCGACATCAATGAGTTTATCAGCACCAGTGGAACATCCGACGAAAAAGGTACCGGATTGGGACTGCATCTTTCTAAGGATATGATTGAGAAAAATGGCGGACTGATTACTGTAGAGAGCGAAGTGGGGAAAGGGACGGAGTTTAAAATATACCTTCCAAAGTGCAGAAAAGAGGATGCTTCTAATTAGCACCCTCATATTCTATTTATAATCGATTGATTACTTTTCTGATTTCAACCAATCGGGTCATTAATCCTTCTAATAAATCAAGATGCAACATATTGGCACCATCCGATTTGGCATTGGCCGGATCAAAATGTGTTTCGATAAACAAACCATCAGCACCTACTGCTATACCTGCTCTTGCCACTGTTTCGATTAATTCAGGCTTGCCACCGGTAACACCGCTCGATTGATTTGGTTGTTGCAGCGAATGCGTGATATCTAACACAACCGGTACATCAAACTCTTTCATGGCCGGAATACCACGGTAGTCAACAATCATATCCTGATAGCCAAACATGGTACCGCGATCCGTCAAAACAACCTGATCGTTTTTCATATCTCTTACCTTCTTAACAGCAAACTGCATGGCCTCAGGACTTAAGAACTGACCTTTCTTAATATTAACAACCTTGCCGGTTTCTGCAGCTGCCACTAAAATATCTGTCTGACGACACAAAAACGCAGGAATCTGCAAAACGTCAACATACTCAGCTGCCATGGCCGCCTCATTGGCCGCATGGATGTCAGTAACTGTAGGCACATCAAATGTTTCACTTACCTTACGAAGGATTTTTAGTGCCTTCTCATCACCAATGCCACTAAATGAATCAATTCGCGAACGATTGGCTTTGCGATACGAGCCCTTAAAAATGTATGGAATCTCCAGTTTGTTTGTTATCTCAACGGCGCGTTCAGCAATGCGTAATGCCATATCTTCACCTTCTATGGCGCATGGTCCGGCCAGCAAAAAGAAGTTTCCGCTATCGGTATGTTTAATTTTTGGTATTTTATTAATATCCATAATCGTAATTTAGTCCGAAGTCCGCTTGTCCGAAGTCCGATGTTTGTTATTGCGTGACAAAAATACAAATTGCATAGTGATAAATGCTAATCCAATGCTATCTTATGTCTTTAATCTTATTTCTTGTGTCTTTTTTTATTTAAATCGATCTTTCCACAAAAACTTCATTCGCTCATCCACTTTGATTTCCTGCGGGTTGTTTTGTGGATGGTAAATTCGGTGATCCCTTAATTCGTCGGGCATATAATCCTGCTCAACAAAATTATTAGGATAGCTGTGTGCATATAAATACTCCTTTCCATAATTGAGCTCTTTCATCAACTTCGTTGGTGCATTGCGCAGGTGAAGCGGTATCGGCAAGTTACCTGTTTGCTTAACCAACGATTGAGCATCTTTAATGGCTTGATAGGCCGAGTTGCTTTTGGGACTGGTAGCCAGGTAAATAGTCACCTGCGATAAAATGATACGTGCTTCGGGCCATCCAACCATTTTAATAGCTTCAAAGCAATTGGTTGCCAGTAATAAAGCGTTAGGATTGGCTAGGCCTATATCTTCAGAGGCTGAGATGATTAATCGGCGGGCAATGAACTTTGGGTCTTCACCTCCTTCTACCATGCGTGCCAGCCAGTACACCGCAGCATCCGGATCACTGCCGCGTATCGATTTGATAAAAGCAGAGATGATGTCGTAATGCATCTCGCCATTTTTATCGTATTGAGCCGGGTTTTGCTGCAGATGCGTGGTCACCAATTCGTCGGTGATAGTAATTTTATCGTTATTGATTTCAGCATTGGTGACCAGCTCCAGAATATTCAAAAGTTTACGTGCATCACCACCCGAGTATCGCAGCAAGGCCGTATCTTCTTTTATTTCTACCTCTTTCTCTTTAAGTAAGATGTCAGAACTCAACACCTTGGTAACCAGATCTAACAAATCTTCTTTTTCAAGTGCTTTCAGCACATACACCTGGCAGCGCGAAAGTAAAGGAGAGATAACCTCAAAAGACGGATTCTCTGTGGTCGCACCGATTAAAGTGACAACGCCTTCTTCAACAGCACCCAGTAAACTATCCTGTTGTGATTTACTAAAACGATGAATCTCATCTATAAACAAAATAGGAGAGGGCGAGCTAAAAAAACGTGCTTTGCGTGCCTTTTCAATGGCCTCACGAACATCTTTAACACCAGAGTTGATAGCGGATAAAACAAAGAAAGGTCGCTCCAGCTGTTTGGAAATGATTTTAGCCAGCGTTGTTTTTCCAACACCTGGAGGTCCCCACAAAATGATGGACGAGATCACTTTTCGATCCAGCATTTTACGAAGAACAGCACCTTCACCAACCAGGTGTTTCTGACCAATATATTGTTCCAGACTTGTAGGCCGCATTCGTTCGGCCAATGGCGGATATCCACTCATGAATTTTTGTTTTGAATGTCAAAATTACAAAAAGCAATCTATTGTCAATTCATCCTCGAAATTTAAATTTGTATGGCAGATGTAAGAATTATGGCAAAACATACGAAAACCAATGCAATCCGCATTCTTGAAAGCAATAGAATCACTCACGAGGCATTTGAGTATCTTGTTAATGAAGAAAATGCGGATGGGACCCTAGTAGCACGAAAAAATAATCGTGATGTGGCATTAGTTCATAAAACACTTGTTGCCAGAAGTATGAAAGGAGCGTTGTATGTCTTTATTATTCCGATAACCAAAGAGCTGGATTTAAAGAAAGCTGCATTGGCTGACGGTGAGAAAAAGATTGAAATGATACCGCACAAGGATTTGTTGAAATACACGGGATATGTAAAAGGTGGCTGTTCACCAATAGGCATGAAAAAGCTATACCCCACATTTCTGGAGCAGAGTTCAGAATCCTTAGAAAGGGTAATAGTGAGTGGAGGCAAGAAAGGACATATCATAGAAATTGGAGTATATGAATTACTTGGTGTTGTTAATGGACAACTAAAGGCCTTGGTCAAATAAACTTTAGCATTCGATTAACAGGCGAATTAATTCAATGTTGTTATTTTTGGATTCAAAATATTTAGATTAAATCATATGTCATTTATTAGTTTTGGAGAGTACAAAGATGGCCTTGGTTTCAAGGTAGTTGATGAACGCGTATGGCGTGGAAGTGCAGGTTTAATGCTTCTTCTCGGAGCCATTGCGTCCATTAATGGGTTTATATTGAATAACTACGAGGTTATTCCTTACATCTCTGGGTTTTTAGTCGTTAATTTCTTTGTTGGGATATTTATCAACCCAAAATTATCACCAACAGTAATGGTTTCACGCATGGTTACTTATAATCAAAGTCCGCTGTGGATTGGTGCTGTGCAAAAGCGTTTTGCATGGAGCTTAGGTTTAGCTCTTTCAGTAACTATATTCGTTTTATCGCTTCGGTTAGTAGATGATGTCACTTATTTCGAGCCGGTTTGTTTACTGTGTATAATATGCTTATTACTGTTGTTTTTAGAATCGGTATTTGGCATTTGTGTAGGCTGTCAGTTATACCATGGGGCAATCCGTTTAAAAATCATTAAAGCACCTGAAGAAAAGCCAAATTGCATGGGTGACTCATGTGATGTATAGGATGAGTTTAAGGTGATAATTATATTTATCTGATAGTTAATGTAAAGCCCCAAAGTGGGCGGTAAATACCAGCGTAGGGTGAAGTGTAACGAAGCCTTGCATCTGCATCACATCAACTTGCTAAGCATCTCAAAGATGCTAAGCAAGTGTATCTTTCGATGCTGATGAATAGAGCTCAGTAAAGAATAATCTTATCTGGTTGTATTCTAAACAAAACAATCCAATAATCCTCTTGTTTCCCTTTTAAATAATTGAATTTACTAATGTTTCTGTAAGTTTTTAGAATGACGACCGACTATATGTTTAAAGTATTTAGTTGTCGAATAAAACAGGAGGATCAGAAGTATGAAACAAGTAGCAGTATTAATTATAACCCTTATTTTAAGTATTCATATGTCAGCACAAAATAAAGAATTAGCAACATTCGGAGGTGGTTGTTTTTGGTGTACCGAAGCAATATTTGATGCTTTGGATGGGGTGGAAAAGGTTGAGTCGGGATACAGTGGCGGTGCAACTGCAAATCCTACTTACGAGGAAGTTTGCAGCGGAATAAGCGGCCATGCCGAGGTGATACAAATTACTTATGATCCTGCAAAGGTCAAGTACGAGGACTTGTTGGAAGTTTTTTTTGCAACACATGACCCTACGACACTAAACCGTCAGGGAGCCGATGTGGGTACACAGTATCGATCAGTTATTTATTACCACAATGATCAACAAAAGCAGATAGCCAACTTAGTGATTGATCACCTGGAAAAAGAAAAGATATTTAATGATCCAATTGTAACAGAAGTTTCAAGGTTTGATTTGTTTTACATCGCGGAATCGTATCATCAGGATTACTTTGCCAATAATGCTCGTCAGCCATATTGCAGGGCTGTGATTAATCCGAAAATGGAAAAGTTCAAAAAACTATTTGGCGATCGCCTGAAAAAGTAATCTAATATTTGATCTGGGTGTAATGGGTTGGTGTATAGTGTTTTGTGGTTGATGTTGTCGGTGTTGGAAAAAATTAACTTTAAGAAAATGTTGTTTTGTAACATGAAAATTACCTATCTTTGAACTCCGGAATGAGACAACAGAGTGATCAATATTTGCGACGACAGAAGTCAGTAAATCATCCGGAAAAAGATGATTTAATACATCGCTTTTTCACTCTTTCATTCAACCGAATCAATGTTGAGCAATTTATATTTTTTAGATATTTAAAAGACCTGATTTTTAGTTCAGGTCTTTTTTTTGTGCTCTTTTCTGAAGTTAAAATAACGTGTATAAATACGAATAATAATCCAAACCAAGTAATTGGGGAGCTTTCTCTCAGTAAACATGTAAGCAAATGAAGAACAAAAGTTTAGTTTCCATTACCGATTTCTCCAAAGAGGAGATTCTACGCATTGTGGAATTAGCAGCAGAATTTGAAGCTAATCCAAATCAGAAATTATTAGATGGCCAGGTGGTGTCAAGTCTGTTTTTTGAACCATCAACACGTACCCGTCTGAGTTTCGAAACCGCTATTCAGCGTCTGGGCGGAGGGTTAATCGGATTTACCGATTCATCATCTTCGTCGACAACGAAAGGAGAGTCATTAAAGGATACCATCAAAATGGTGAGTAACTATAGTGATCTGATTGTGATGCGTCACCCACTTGAAGGATCGGCTCGCTACGCTTCTGAAGTATCGGATGTGCCGGTAATTAATGCAGGTGATGGAGCTAACCAACACCCAACACAAACGCTGTTGGATTTGTATTCAATCTATAAAACGCAAGGCACGCTTGAAAACCTAAACATCTTCCTGGTTGGTGACCTGAAGTATGGCCGTACGGTTCACTCACTTTTGATGGCGATGTCGCAGTTTAATCCGGTTTTCAACTTTATCTCGCCTGACTCATTAAAAATGCCGGATGAATACAAATTATTCCTTGACAAACAAGGAATTAAGTACTACGAGCACCTTGAGTTTACAGATATAATTGAAGAAGCTGACATTCTGTATATGACACGTGTACAGCGTGAGCGTTTCTCAGATCCTATCGAATACGAAAAGGTGAAAAATGTATATGTACTACGCAACGCAATGTTAGATAACACCAAGGATAACTTACGAATTCTGCATCCACTTCCACGTGTAAACGAAATTCATACCGATGTAGATGAAAATCCAAAAGCCTACTATTTTGAGCAGGCCGAAAATGGAGTGTATGCACGTATGGCTATTATGGCATCAATTTTAGGTTTAAAGTAAGTCGTCATTATTAAAACATTGAATCATGTCAAAAAAGGAATTAAGCGTAAGAGCAATTAAAAACGGTACAGTAATAGATCATATACCAGCAACTCACTTGTTTAAGGTAATTTCGATCCTAGGTTTGGATAAGATTTCTAACCAGATCACTTTTGGAACTAACCTTAAAAGCAAGCAGCAAGGTCATAAAGCGATTATTAAAGTTGCTAAAAAGTACTTTGCTGATGAGGATATCAACAAGATTGGTTTGGTAGCACCTTCAGCA
The DNA here is from genome assembly GCA_002429115.1 of Saccharicrinis sp. UBA6048. Classification (GTDB taxonomy): domain Bacteria; phylum Bacteroidota; class Bacteroidia; order Bacteroidales; family Marinilabiliaceae; genus Carboxylicivirga. Next base: position 10,216 of record DIYS01000178.1, read on the forward strand.
AAATTAAATATTATTGAAGATTACCAGGTTGTTGAGAAAAAGGTAGTTGAGATTCCAGAACAAATTGTGGGTATTGCTAAATGTTTTAACCCAAAATGTATCACCAACAATGAAAATATGACAACAAAATTTTCATTAGCTGAAAAAGAACCACTAGCTTTAAAGTGTCAGTACTGCGAAAAGATCACGAATGAAGAGCATCTTGAAGTACTTTAATTGATGGACCAGGGTGCGTTAAGCATCTAACTTCAATAAGAAACTCCTGCATCGCCCGATGTGGGAGTTTTTGGTTATGCGAACTATTTAATAAGATGACTGTTTTATCCCTATCACTAATACACAAAATCTTATGAGTAAAAGAGATAAAGTAATTTATTGGATCGCTACCGGATTATTGTCTGCCATGATGTTGATGTCTGCAGGAATGTACATTTTTAATAATGCGATGGTAACTGAAACATTTACAAATCTTGGTTATCCAACTTATATCATCTATCCGCTGGCTATTGCCAAAATACTTGGTGTGCTTGCCATACTCAGTAACCTGTCGGGCAAACTAAAAGAATGGGCGTATGCCGGCTTCTTTTTTGATTTCATTTTAGCTGCTGCTGCTCATATCAGTATAAACGACGGTGAAGAAAAGGGTGCATACATGGCGATGGTGCTTTTAATTCTATCGTACTTTTTCGGAAGAAAACGATAGAGGTTCAATATTCAGAATTACATCCTTGTAATTATTTACCACTAAGTCTCTAAGGATACTAAGAAAAATAACTTATTATTCTTGGTGCCTTTCTTGGTGGTTATGGCATTCATTTCACCAAACTTTCGGTCTTTGTTATGAGTAATACCAATTTTATTTTGGAATTAACATTAAATTGTTTTAGCAATTTTGAGGTCAGGCAAGGCAAAAAATTAAGGCGTAATCGTAGTTACGGCGATATTTTTTAACGCAGCATTAGCTTAAAAGAGCAAAAGAATATTGTTAATTTCAATGTAATATTGGTATAGTGTATCTTTGCAATCAAACAACTATTGAAAATGGCAAAACAAGACTGGAAGCCCGGCAACATGATCTATCCTTTACCTGCTGTAATGGTAACAGTGGGTAATGCTCCTGAAAATTATAATATCATTACCATTGCCTGGACAGGCACGATCTGTTCTGATCCACCAATGTGTTACATTTCAGTTCGTAAAGGACGACATTCTTACCAAACGCTTAAAGAAACAGGTGAGTTTGTAATTAATCTGACAACTAAAGAATTATCCTATGCCACGGATTGGTGTGGGGTACGATCGGGTCGACAGTATAATAAGTTTGAAGAGATGCACTTGACACCAGGTAAAGCATCGCTTGTAAGTGCGCCAATTATTGAAGAATCACCAATCAATATCGAGTGCAAAGTAACAGAAGTAAAGGAGTTGGGCACACATGACATGTTTATTGCTGAGGTGGTTAATGTGAAGGCTGATGAGCAATACATTGATGAGAAAACTGGTGCCTTTAGCTTGCAGAAAGCTAAGCCGATTTGTTACTCTCATGGCCATTATTTTGAGGTGGGGAAGAAGATAGGAAAATTTGGTTATGCCGTTGAAAAGAAGAAGAAAAAGCGGCGTCGGAAATAACAGTCGCTTGACAAGCCTTTATTTGTAGTTCTATATTTGCAGTGCCCGTTATGTAATTGTACTCAACATTCGTGTTTCATTTAATTAAAACAAAATGTTATGAGGAAAATTACTGTATTCGCGCTTCTAATGGTTTTCACATTGTCAGAAGCACAAAATTTAAGCAAAGAAGAACTGGCCATAAAGAGCGTGATTGAGAAAGAAACTGAACTGTTTTATAAAGGAGATTTTGAGAGTTGGGCTTTGCAATGGGACCATTCATCACCGATTTATTTCGGCGTGTATTCGTGTGAGTTCAAGATGGAATTCACTGATTGGGAATCTTTAAGCAAATCTGCAAAGGAAAATATGCAGGCCAATGTTGATGTCAATCTTCCTTTGCCTGAGAAGACAGATTACAAGTTTTTTGTAAATAAAAGTTCTGCCTTGGTAATCTTTAAAGAGGATGGAGATTTAAGCTCCCGAGTTCTGATTAAAGGGAAAGATGGGTGGAAAATAAGTAACTATTCAGGTTCTATTT
>DIYS01000105.1 GCA_002429115.1 Saccharicrinis sp. UBA6048
AAAATAGAACCTGAATAGTTACTCAAATTGTAAATATTTACAATAATTGTAACAGAAATGTAACAATTGCTTAACTAATCTGTAATAATACAGCGTTACGTTTGCACCAGAATTGAGGGAAAAATAATTATAACTTAATATTAACAACCAGAAGCTCTACAAATAATTGATGCTGCTGGTTAATTTGGAACAACACAGAGGAATAAAATGAAACATTTTTTACTTTTAAGCGCTTTTTTGGTGCTAGTGTGCCTAGGGGGTGTTAAGGCTCAGGAAATTAAAAACCTATCTGCTCAGGTAGGAAAGGGAATTCAATTTAAAACTGAAGACGATCTTTTTTATCTTAAGTTCTCCACTCGTTTTCAATCAAGATGGGACTTTGTTCATACAGAAGGCAACTCAACAACTGAATCAACATTAGAGAATAAAGCCTGGATCCCACGTGCTCGTTTAAAGTTTGATGGATATTTTATTAACAAGAGCTTTGTATATAAAATTGAGTACGATCTTGCCAATGGATATGTTAGAGATGCATTATTTAAATACAAAAAGAACAACATTGAATTGTGGTTTGGTCAGGGCAAACTACCAGGTAACAGAGAACGCGTGGTGTCTTCAGGTAACCTACAGTTAGTCAACCGCTCTATATTCAATACCAACTACACCCTTGACAGGGATGCCGGTGTACAATTTCACCACAAGTTCAAATTAGGTAACGCAATTGTTTACGATCGCTGGGCAGTTACTTCAGGTAGTGGTATCAGAAATAATAATTTCTCTAAGGGAGTTAGCTTAACAGGAAAACTAGAGGTACTGCCTTTGGGTGAATTCAAATCGAAAGGGCATTATAAATCTGCTGATTTAAGTCGTGAAGAAACACCAAAAATTGCTTTTGCAGGATACGCTAACTTTAATTCTAATGCATACAAAGACAGAGGCCAAGTTGGTAGCGACATTGGTGGTGAAGCAGATTTACTAAATATTGGTGGTGACTTCCTTTTGAAATACCGTGGTTATTCATTGTTGGTTGAAGCTGGAACAAGATCGGTCACTGATGACAATGAATTTGTATATGACGAGAATGACATAGCAGTAGATGCCTTTTACACAGGTTATGGTGCGAACGTTCAAACAGGATATGTTTTTAAAAATAACTGGGAACTATCAGGTCGTTATGCCTTTACAAAACCTAACGAAATAGCATTCCATGATGAAATTACCGATTACACATTAGGTTTAAGTAAATACATCCTTGGTAACAACTTTAAATTCCAGGGTGATGTAACTTTCCGTGATAAAGTTACTGGTCAGAACCAAATTATTACCCGTTTACAGATGGAATTCCAATTCTAAACCAACGGTTAAATCGATATTCAAGCCCAGGTTTCAAATGAGACTTGGGCTTTTTTGTGTCTGCTAATAAACAATCATCCTCAATTAATAAGCTCACCTGCAAGAGAACCTAATACTCTAGTGATAAAACATACCAAACTGCCAATCATCTAAAAGCCGAAGGCGGTCTAACATCTAACAGCGCTGAGCTCTAATCGCTCGTCCTTTCCCCACCCACTTCATTGCACTACATTGCCACCGTCTATTCAATAATAAGACCTTAATAAATTAAGTGATTAATAATAAAGTAACAATGTAACAGCTTTGTAACAATTGCTTAACCACCGTGTAATAACCGGCCTATATATTTGTATTGTAATAATGGAGAAACGAAGAGTTTGAAAACTGGATGCAGTCGATCAAATGACCAAAGCTCTCAAATGGGAATCAATAAACTATTTAGAATACAACTCTCATAAAAATGAAAATGATGAAAAAAATATTAATGACACTACTTATCGGAGCTATATTGGTTTCGTGTCAAAATGGGAAGAAGAAAGCCGAAAGCACAGCCGAAGCAAAAAGTATTGCTGCTGCCGGAGCTACATTCCCAATGCCTTACTACAATATGGTTATAAAGAACTATATTAAAGAAAAAGGTATGTTGGTCACCTATGGAGGTATTGGTTCCGGAGGCGGAATCAAGAGTTTAAAAGACAAAGTCGTTGATTTTGGGGCAACTGACGCTTACTTATCTGATAGCAAAATGGCAGACATGCCATCTGAAATTGTTCATATTCCAACATGTTTGGGAGCCGTTGTAATTGCATATAACCTTCCGGGTGTTGAAGGTCTGAAACTAACCAATGAATTATTGGAAGGCATTGCAATGGGCGACATTACTAAATGGAACGACGCTAAAATACAGGCGAATAACGAAGGCTTGTCACTACCTGATCAGGCCATTACATTTGTACACCGCTCAGACGGTAGTGGTACCACATATATCTTTAGTGATTTTATGACTAAAATTAGTTCAAAATGGGCCGATGAAGTTGGTAAAGGAAAATCGTTACGATGGCCTGTTGGAATTGGTGCAAAAGGCAACCCTGGTGTGGCCGGAACCATCAAGTCAACCGAAGGATCAATTGGATATATTGGAAGTGAATATGCCTTTGCACAGAAAATTCCAGTGGCCTTATTGCAAAATAAAAGTGGTAACTACATTGAACCTACTATTGAATCAATCAGTGCTTCTGCCCAAGGTGAATTACCAGCTGACACACGTGTTATGCTAACCAACTCTGATGATCCAAACGCTTACCCTATCAGCGGTTTTACCTGGTTGATCGTATACAAGAATCAGGCATACGAAGGAAGAAATAAAGCTCAGGCGAAAGCAACTCTTGAATTTATGGATTGGATTATCAGTGCCGATGCTCAGGCTGTAGCGCCAAAGGTTAATTACGCTCCACTTCCTGAAAAAGCAGTTAAACAAGCAAAAGCAATTCTTCGAACAGTTAACTATAATGGCGAGGCCTTATTAAATTAGTACAAGACTAATTAATAAGACCTGATACAAAATAATCTGAAAGGTCAGGTTCTTACTGAGCATGGCCTTTCGCTGTTAAATTTGAAGTTCAGTACTTTTTACTTTGAATCACACATTATAACATGAAGAGCGATACGATAACAAAGTACGTCTTACTTATATCATCTGTTGTCATACTATTAGTATCGGGTGGCATGGTATTTTCTCTTATTGGGGATGCAGTACCGGTATTTGAGAAGTTTGGGTGGCGTTTTATTACTTCAACCGAATGGAATCCGACAGAAGGAAGAGAAAACTATGGTGCTTTACCATTTATTGCAGGTACAATTAGCACATCAGTACTTGCATTATTAATCTGCCTGCCAATGGCTTTTGCCACAGCACTGTTTATTGCCGAGTATTTCAAAAAGTCATCTTTTTCTTCAATAATCGGTTCAATGGTTGATTTGCTGGCAGGCGTACCGTCCATTGTTTATGGACTATGGGGATTTTACACCTTACGTCCGTTTATTGTATCTCTGGGTCTCGATCCGCAAGGATATGGAATATTTACGTCTGGATTAATCCTGGCAATCATGATCATCCCTTACGCTACATCTATCAGTAGTGAAATAATTGCCATGGTACCCAATGAATTGAAGGAAGCTGCCTATTCTCTGGGAGCAACACGATTAGAAGTGATAAAGTATGTAGTCATCCCAAATGCCCGTTCTGGTATCATCGCTAGTTTCATATTGGCCTTCGGTCGTGCTTTGGGTGAAACAATGGCGGTAACGATGTTAATTGGTAACGCTAACATTATTCCAACCGGACTTTTCAGTACAGGAAACAGTATGGCCAGTGTAATTGCCAATCAATTTGGCGAGGCAGACGGCCTAAAGATGAGTGCATTGGTAGCTATTGGATTATTGTTGTTTGTAATTACTGGAATAATCAATGCAGTAGGTAAATTGGTGATTAAAAAAATGTCCTGATAGTATCATGGAAGTAAAAAACAATACAGCTGAGTTAAAAGACAACAGTGCTTATCGACGCTTGAAAGATAAAGTGTTCTTTGGGATAGTTATTGGTGTTTCTGTGATCACCATCTCGCCAATTATACTTATTATCGGGAAGCTTATTTTGAAAGGCTTCAAACAAATCAACTTTTCATTTTTTACCGAAGTTACCCCAAGTACCTACGATGCCATGGTGGCAGTTAGTAACAATGAAACCATACCGGGGGGTATTGTCAATGGTATAACAGGTACTTTATTAATTGTAGGTATTGCTTCACTTATTGCCATTCCAATAGGTATATTAATTGGCTTATTTTTATTTGAGAGTGGCGAAAAGGCTTATGCCAGATTGATTCGGAATTTATCTGACATCCTGCAAGGAGTACCGTCGATTGTATTGGGACTGATCGCCTATTTATGGGTTGTAAAAGGCATTACAAACGGCTACTCGGCATTAGCCGGTAGTGTGGCCTTAGCCATTATGATGTTGCCATTGATCATTCGCTCTACCGAGGAAACCATGAAAATGATTCCCGGGAGCCTTAAAGAAGCAGGTATGGCCTTGGGGGTACCTTATTACAAGGTGATTCTTCGGGTGTTAATTCCTTCCGGCTTTAGTGGTCTGATGACGGGGATTTTATTAGCTATCTCACGAATCCTTGGCGAAACCGCTCCACTAATGTTAACGGCATTGGGAAACCCGATGATCAATTGGGACGCTACTGCGCCCACAAGTGCAGTTCCTCTGTTAATTTGGGATTTTTATAACGATCCGAATATGGTTGACTTAATATGGAGCTCCTCCTTATTTTTAATGGGCTTTGTATTGACACTGAATATTATTTCTAAGCGTTTTATCGCCAAACAATAAAAGAATAGATTCATGAACACAAATATAGATGTCATAGAAAATCCGGTTCTTAAAATAGACAACCTTCATATCGCCTATAATAAGTCGGATAATTATGCTGTGAAGAATGTCAATGTAACGGTTAAAAAGAATACAATTACGGCCATCATGGGGCCTTCAGGGTGTGGTAAGAGTACTTTACTTAGAGCCATTAACCGCATGCATGAGCTGTATCCCGACATTCAAACCAAAGGGTCTATTTACCTGAATGAGGAGGATATTATGAAGATGTCATCCATTCACCTTCGAAGAAAAGTTGGCATGGTATTTCAGCGTCCTAACCCTTTTCCAACCATGAGTATTTACGACAACGTGATTGCAGGCTACAAGCTAAATGGCATGCGTATGAAGAAAAGCGAAAGGGATCAGATTGTTGAAGAGTCCTTAAAAAGTGTTGCTTTATGGGATGAGGTAAAAGACTCACTTCATAAGAAAGGAACATTTTTATCAGGTGGGCAGCAACAACGCCTTTGCATTGCCAGGGCCATTGCTTATAAGCCGGATGTCATTTTACTGGATGAACCTACTTCTGCCCTCGATCCGATTGCCACATCACGCGTGGAGGATTTATTGGTGAAGCTCAAGAAGGATTACACCATTGTAATGGTAACTCATAACATGTCACAGGCAGCGCGTATATCAGAATATTCAATGTTTATGTATCTGGGTGATTTAGTAGAATATGGTAAAACGAAAAGGATGTTTACCAATCCGCGTGATAACAAAACAGAGGAATATTTAACAGGTAAGTTTGGTTGATTTTATTGTTGTTTAATACTTAAACTAAAGCTAACATGATACAAAAAGAAAAGGCAATAAAAGAGATAAAAGAGAATTTTAAAAGTTATGCCGACCTCATGATTCAGCAGCTGGGCGAGTTGGAGAATATCGTACAAAGCGATTCTAATTCTGTTTCTGATGAGGATATTAAAAAGATTGATGCCGTTGAGAAAAAACTGAATAAGTACGAGGTGAAAATTAGTGAGAAGATTATCAGTACCATTAGTTTGCACCATCCGGTTGCTTCTGAGTTAAGAGGATTAATGGCCTGTTACCGTATTGTAATAAGTATGGAGCGCATCGGTGATTTAATCCGGAACATCGTTTATTTCATCCGTAAAATTGAAGACACCAAATTATACGAAGAGCTGTCGGATGTGATATTTAATATGGTGACATCAAGCAGCAGCATGGTGGAAAAAGCCTTACTCTCATTTATCAATGACGATATAGATTCAGCCATATGGACTATCAAGAACGATGAAGTTATTGATGAGATGAATAAGAAATTGATGAAGAAGGGAATCAAAAAGACGAAGCTTCAGGATGAGGCTCGTGAAATACTTCTTCACCTGATTAGTTTTAAAAGTATTATCTCAAAAATAGAACGTATTGGTGATCATGCAAGTCATATTGCCGAAGCATCCATTTTTGCCCAGGAAGGAAGAGATATACGCCATCAAAATATAGATAAAGATTAATTTCTTATAGAAATTGACTTACTTTAGGAAAAACAGAAGTTTCCATGAGTGAGAACACAAAACGAATTTTAATCGTCGACGACGAAGAAGATCTTTGCGAGATATTACAGTTTAACCTCGAAAGTGAAGGCTACGAAACGGAAGTAGCTTATTCCGCCGAAGAAGCATTGCAAAAGAAACTGGAGAGTTTTGATTTGTTGCTTTTAGATGTAATGATGGGTAAAATGTCGGGCTTTAAGCTGATAGATACCATCAGAAAAGAGCTGAAGATTGATGTACCGGTGATTTTCCTGACCGCTAAAAGTGAGGAAAATGATTTGCTGACTGGTTTTAACTTAGGAGCAGATGATTATGTGACTAAGCCATATTCGCTGAAAGAGCTTATTGCACGGGTGAAAGTTGTTCTGAAGCGTAATATCTCAGCCACTAAGATTGAAAAAGTCAAAGTATTGGAGTTTGATCAAATGGTCTTGAACCTTGAAGCAAAGAACTTGCTGATTGATGATGAAAAAATTGAACTGACTCGAAAAGAGTTTCAAATAATTAGATTGCTCTTTGAAAACAAAAATAAAATCTACTCCAGAGAAGAAATACTGGAAATAATCTGGGGGGATAATATTGTTGTTACAGAGCGAACTGTTGATGTGAATATTACAAGGCTTAGAAAAAAATTAAAACAATATGGAGAGAACCTTAAAAACCGTCCGGGTTTAGGGTACTACTTCGAAGTATTACAATAAAAAAAGTGTTTTATGGGATTCAATATTAATTACAAAAGGAAACTATTTCTTTATTACTTTTCAATTTTCTTTATTGTTACAGTAACATTTATTGTCTTTCAATATAACCGGGAAAAGCAGTTTAAAACGGCTCAGCTTGAGAACACTTTGCATTCTATTACAGATTTAACCAACAACTTTTTAAGCAAGAATAACATATTGGCCAAAGGTGAAGTTCACCTGATGGATTCGTTGATACAGATTATTCCGGCCACTGACACTAGAATCACCCTAATCGATGATAAAGGGAAAGTTTTGTTTGACAGTTTTGTGGATGACTACCGTCAAATGGAAAATCATTTACATCGCCCTGAAGTACAAAAGGCAAAATTTGCGGAAGACGGTGCCGGCTCTAACATCAGGGAATCTGCAACTACCGGGCAAGCCTTTTATTACTATGCCCATTACTACGATAATTATTTCGTTCGGGCAGCCGTTGTCTACGACATAAAAGTGAAGAACTTTTTAAAAGCCGAAAAACTGTTTCTTTTCTTCATTGTATTCCTATTTCTGGTCACCTGGCTCATCCTATCCTATGTCACGGGAAAGATGAGTGAAAGTATTACAAAACTTAAGGATTTTGCCGTTCAGTTGCGTCAGAATAAACCTTTGGTTGAGGATTATGAGTTTCCAAAAAACGAACTCGGTGTTATAGGTAAACAAATTGTTTCCATGTATAAAAAACAGATGGAGACTAAAAATGCCTTAAGCCTGGAAAAAGAGAAATTAATTAAGCACTTGTACGTAATCAATGAGGGTATCGGAATATTTTCAAGTGAAAAAACAGCTATTTTAACAAATACACACTTTGTACAGTACCTGAATCTGATTGGTGAAAAAGCATCTTTAAATCCGGAGCAAATATTTGAAATTAATGAGCTAAAGGAGCTTCACAAGTTTCTTGACAAGCATCTCAGTGATAACTATTCAATTCAGGGAACGGATTTACCTCAGCTTGAGTTTACCTTAAAAAGAGGAGGTTTTTATTTTGATATAAAGTGCATTATTTTCCAGGATAAGAGCTTTGAAATCTATATTCATGACACAACCAAGCTGGAAAAAAGAAAACTACTAAAGCAACAAATGACCTCAAACATTGCCCATGAGTTGAAAACACCTGTTGCATCTGTAAGTGGTTATCTCGAAACCATCATTAACAATAAGGATATTGATGAGGATAAAAAGGACTACTTTATTAAAAAGGCAAATAAACAATGCAGTCGTCTTGGGGCGTTAATCGAGGATATTGTATTACTAAACCGAATTGAAGAGGAAGAGGAATATTATGAATTCAGCACCATTCCTATTCTTCCTTTGGCACAGGAGGTGATTGATAATAGCGAAAAAGTAATTAAGCAGCAAAGTGCAAAAATTGTAATTAAAGTTGACGATACGGTTACCGTTAATGGAAATAAATCATTGATTAGCTCGGTATTTCAGAACCTGATTGACAATGCTTTAACCTACGCGGGAGAAAAGATTACCATTGTTATAGATATGTATCATCAGGATGATGAATATTATTACTTTTCTGTGATAGACAATGGCGTTGGTATACCCCCAAAACACCTTTCAAGAATCTTCGAACGATTTTATCGTGCCGATTCGGGTCGATCAAGGAAAATGGGAGGAACTGGCCTTGGCTTAGCCATTGTAAAGCACGCAGTTAATATGCATAAAGGTAAAGTGTCTGTGAAAAACGGAGCTGAAGGTGGAGCTGAATTCTATTTCAGCTTACCAAAATGTGAGATTTTATAATACAATAGATACCAACATTGTAAAAGCCCTGATTATCGCATCGGGGCTTATTTATATCATATATTGTATGAGTGGTATCGTTTCAATAATTGATCGACTTGTTGATTTATAAATTCCATTTATCCGCCATCTGTTTAAACAAAGGCACGGATATACCGACAATAAAACGCCATCGCGACCAGTCAACTTTAGAATCTGTACTGCCAACCACTGCAACATCAACATCATCGGTAGGAAAGTCTACAGGTCGTGCAATTTTGTATTCAGCAGAAGCACGTGTTGTTCCTAATGTCAAATCAGCCCAACTTAAATCTAAAATTAAACCAACTCCAAAATGCGAGATATCCGAATGAAATGTTGAGCCGGCATATATTAAATCTTTACGTGGATCGATTGCATTATCATTAGCAATTGCCGCCGATAAATCGGTAGAATAGCTGATATAAGCCCCAAACTTTTCATTTAACTGAATGTTATAACCAACTCCAAAATTAATAACTGAATTAAGCTCATTCACCACCTTAGCAGACTTGACCTCTCCTGTACTCTGTCCTGTAAAACTCTCTGACTGCATAATGGTATAGTAATTAATTGCTCCATAATATTCAGAACTAAGGTGAAACGTTCCTTTTAGAGCATTAATACCTACTCCAAATGCAAAAGACCAAGGAGATTTGTGAGTAACATCCAAACCATTCTGGCTATCCAACTCATAAACACTTGAGTTGGTTTCATAGGCTGTACTGAAATGTTCGTAATACACGTCGCCTTCACCTAACAAGCCAATTGTTGGTGTGGTTATGGTTAAACCCGCTGAAAAACGACTTGCTTGATAAGCCAATCCAAGCTTCCATATCGATCCGAAATGCTCATATGAATAACTGTTCTTTTGCGAGTACATCTCAAGCCTTTCATTTTCAGGGTAAGCCTGCATACTTGTCTGAATTTGTGAGCTTTGATTACGAGCGGTCAAATAACCCGACACACCGATACTGAAGTTCTCAGACAATGATTTACTCCAACTAACACCAATCCACTCTTCCTTAATTTTCTTCCCGAGCTGTATACGACCACTAAAGTACTCCTCTCCGGGTAATGCTTCTATTACATCGCCATACATTTGATTCGAGGTCGAGAAGTCAATATCAGTGGTATATCGGGTTAGAAATGCATACGCAAACTTGTGCTCTGGCAACCACTTCACCTTAAAAGTACCGGCCACTAAACTTGGAGCACCCCCAAACTTAGATTTATTCAGGTCGATATTATCCCCAGCACCATCCTCAAATTTTGTTTTACTGAGTTGATAAACTTTGGCACTGATAACAAATGCCGGCTTTTCAATTTGTCCTAATCTTGCCGGATTGTAATAGACGGCCCCCAAATCGGATACACTGCCCACAACCGAGTTGCTTAACAACATTGATTTGGTTCCAAAATGCTCTGTCCAATAATGTGCATCCTGGCCAAAAGTTATTGTGGTCAGAAAACTAATAATGATGATAAGATGATGTTTCATTGTACTTCCTTATTTCCAATTAGAATGATTAATTGAACTCTTTAGAAGTATTAATTTACATCATAAGCATTTAAATTTCAAGATCATTACATTAGACAAACACCTCTAATAGTTTGGCTGAATGTCCCTCTATATTTATATTATTCAGTTCAGCCGGAATTAGAATTGCTTCCAATTCATTAAGTTCGATAGAATAATCATTCGCAAATACATGACATGCACCACCAACATTCATCAAAATTACAAATGAATCAATTTCTGAATAATCTTTAGTCTGCGTTCCGTTTATTTTCAACAAATTAGTTGTAAAGTACTTACAGGATGCTAATTGCGCACTTTCATTATCTCGACATTGATAATTGATTTTACCTGAATCAGCATCTTCAAAATTCATGGCCTTCATTGCCAACTCATGATGCAATTCACGCGGATTACCATATTTATCACGTCGGTCATAATCATATATACGATAGGTAATATCCGATGTTTGTTGAATCTCTGCAATAAAGTTTCCACTTCCAATTGAATGAACCTTTCCGGCTGGAATAAAAAATGTATCGCCTGCAGAAGTATCATGCTTAGCCATTAAATCCATTAACTGACCTTCTGAATGGTATTGTGTAAATTCCTCTGCATTAGTTTTTTTCGAAAAGCCAGATATTAAACGAGCCCCATCATTTGCGTTTATCACATACCACATTTCTGTTTTACCAAATGCCTGGTACTTCTCTTTAGCTAAATCATCATTTGGGTGTACCTGAATTGATAAATCATCATTTGCATCAATATATTTGATTAACAGCGGAAAATTACTTCCAAATGCATTGTAAACTTTCTCTCCTATCAATCGACCTTTGTACTTTTCTATAAGCTCATGTATATTTTTTCCAGCAAGGCTGCCATTGCTTACTACAGACAAATCATCTTTAAGACCTGATACAGCAAAATTCTCACCTATTTCCACTTCCTTCGCCACCTCAACATTAAGCTTTTGAGGTATCTTCTTTCCACCCCAAATCTTTTCTTTCAGTACAGGATTAAATTTTAATGGGTATAGCATTAATATTTCTTTTTAACTAATTAGTTTAATTGCCATTCTTTGGTAAACACCTTTAAAACCAAACTCACTTTAGATTATATCTGGTTTCAATGATTCTTAGTTGTAATTCCAAAAAGTGGAATTAGTATTCTTGCCACTATAATGCTCTTTTCAGAACATCAACATATACCAACGACACTTCATAAGGTTGCAACTGCAGATAATATTATTACATTACACCCTTGATTGCGACTTTATATTCATTTCCTTTTTAACTCTTTTCCAGCTCACAATAAGAATAATAAATATAAGCAGAACACTTGCAGTGTTTGTTACTCCCTACGTTAATGGTATAACAACACCAGTCCACACTGCAAACCTAAACAAGTTTACAATAAAAACAAAGCCCTGTATCCGTTGATACAGAGCTTTAATTATAAACACCCAAACTATTGACTGGAATAAACTTCAACTGGTTAAGATCGAAGCTCCAATCAATTATATTTTAAATTTCCTTATTCTCATTAATCAAATACTTATCACACAAAAACCAGATGTATACCATACAAACTACAACACCTATTAATTCAATGACCATTTGTAATAACTTTGATATTCATTATCCAATAGCCTTGCCAAAAAACATATACAGCTGAAAGTCTGGCACATAACAACATACCACTATTATACAATGTCCATTTTTTGGAATCTATATTGCAATTTGGAAAAACCGATAGAACAAAAAAAATGCGGCTCACCGCTAAGGCAAACCGCATTCAACTTTACTTATTTGGACAACACTATAAAATGATCTTCCTGCCAAATAATCGATTATTTTTAGACAGAATAAAGTAATATGGTGCTTCTTGTTTATTAAGATCAAACTCTTCCTTAAATTCACCTTTCGGTATATCCTTTTCCTCTTTTACTTTCTCGCCAACTTGATTTATTAAATTCATTTCATATTCTCCGTCGGGCAGATTACACTCAATATTTAATAATGTTTTCTCAAGTTTGTCATCAATTATTTTTTCAACTCTAACTTTAACATCTTCTAAATCCATAGGTTCCGATAGAAGCATTTTAGACGATAAACCCGCCTTTTTTAATAAAGTCAGATCATCAATAGGAATAGCTTCAACTTTAACATTGTTGTTGTGGAAATGGACATCTTTCCAAAAACTGCCATCACCTTCAGAATCAGTACGAATTATAATCTTTTTAGCTCCTGGTCCATCACTATTTTCTTCATGTATTTCTTTCTTGATAATTTTAACATGGTCACCATCTTCATTTATAAACTCTTCAATGTCAAAATTACCTTCTTCTCCTTCAATAAAAATCATTTTATTACAATGATCATCATGGACTCGCTCAAGTTCTTTGAGGTGAACGCCTCTTTCCTTCATCATACGCTCCATTTCTATATGAAATTTCTCCATATCGCCATCGAATTCAAAATGAAAATCATCCAATGAATCGAGCTTAAATGCCATCACACGCATATGTTTATCTACATCAATCATATGAGCATTAATGATGCTATCAATATTAACTACTTTAGTTTCATCACCTAATTTATATACAATTACATCATGGTTAAAGGTTGTATCCATCTCTACAACTTTTCCATCGGTGGTGCTTACTACTTTAACTTTGACCTGTTTTTTGGCCGATTGTCCGTTTGCAGTACAAACTACAATGAGTCCAAGTACTATCAGTAATTGAATGGCTTTTTGTTTTAGCTTCATGACTTTCGCGTATTTGAGTTAGAAAATATTATTTCACCAATTGTTATCCAAAATTACAAACACACTGATTTTAATGCAGTTAATGTGCGGTTAAAAAGAGTTAAGGAAAGGTTAAGGTTCTCTGCATCTTGCAATCAAACGCTTATCTTTACATTATAAATTAAGGAACATGAAGCGAAAATCTATTCTCGGACTAATACTATTAATGAGCTTATCACTATTGGGCATTATAACAGCTCAATTCTTATGGATAATACAATCGATAAAAGTCCAGGAAGAGAAATTTAATTCATCTGTTTACAGGGCTTTGGATAATACGGTTAAACGAATCGAACAAGAGCAAAATGTCAATTACTTCTTTCAGCAATTTTATCAACCACCTTTATCTCATGGCCATAATAACCAATCTATCAATAACAACAGGATAGCCATCATTAATAATTTAAGTAATCCTCATTCACAACAGATATACAATAAAAAAGATACAATTATTAAACAGGGTAATATCTCCTTAGAGGTTCATACCGAAATTAGTAGCCAATACTCACAAGGTCGTGTATGGTTGGAAACATCTGATGCGATAATTGACTTAAATGAGCTGGAAAAGCAGTTGATACACGTCGAAGATTCCATTAAACTTCTTCTGAAATCTATTGCACATCGCAATGAAGAAATGCGCGAAGTATACGAACATGTTAAACGCGAGATAGACTATTGGAACAATCCACTTCAGCACCGGATCAATCTCGATCATTTAAATGAATTACTTAAAGAAGAACTGAAACAAAACGGCATTAACACCAAATATGAATTTGCAGCATTTAATCAAATGACCCGGCAGTTCTCAGATTTTAAATCTGAGAATTTTAACATAGATCACTTAAAGACTTCATCGCAATATCAAGTGAACTTATTTCCAAATGATATATTCAGAAATATTGCTCCTTATGAACTGATGATTTATTTTCCGGATGTAGCAACATATTTAATTAAGTCACAAGGATTGATGGTTTCTTTATCGGTCATCTTCACACTATTTATTTTAATCACATTCTTTGTTACTATTCGAACGATTTTAAATCAGAAAAAAGTGTCACAGATTAAATCTGATTTTATTAATAACATGACACACGAATTTAAAACTCCAATTGCCACAATCAGCCTGGCAACAGACAGCATATTAACTCCAACAATCATCAACAACCCCGAACATATGAAAAGCTTCCTCAAAATAATTAAGGAAGAGAATTCTCGAATGAACAGCCACGTGGAGCGGGTGTTGCAGATGTCGCAAATAGAAAAAAAGGATTTTGACATTGTAAAAAATTCAAAAGACATTCATGAATTAATTATTAGTGCTGTGGACAATATGCAACTCCTGGTCAATGAAACAGGAGGTAAGATCAACACTTCTCTTAAAGCAGAGTTAAGCGTATTCATGCTTGATGAAATTCATTTTAGCAATGTTATTATTAACTTGCTGGAGAATGCGCTTAAATATGCCAATGGAAAACCTGAAGTATTAGTTACAACGAACAATACTAATAATGGAATCCAAATAATAGTAAAAGATAAAGGTATTGGTATGACACGCGAACAGCAGAATAAAATATTTGAAAAATTTTATCGAGCTACAGGTGGAAATGTGCATAACGTAAAAGGGTTCGGTTTGGGACTTAGCTATGTTAAAGCGGTGGTAGATGCGCACCATGGCAGTATACAAGTAAAAAGTAAATTAAATGTTGGTACAGAGTTTACCATTCAACTTCCTTATAAATAAAACACATGATAGATAATAACAGGGTTTTTATGGTCGAAGATGACCGTAATTTTGGTACGGTTATGAAAGCCTATCTTGAAATTAACAAATTTGAGGTAACTTGGGTAAAGGATGGCATGTTAGCCTTTAAGCGCTTTAAAGAAGGGCAGTTTGACATTTGCATTCTTGATGTAATGCTTCCGAATGTTGATGGCTTTACCATTGCCCGTGAAATTAAAGAAGATAACCCCGACATTCCTATCATCTTCCTTACTGCCAAAGTAATGAAAGAAGATATGCTGGAAGGCTTTAGCACAGGTGCAGATGATTACATTACCAAACCTTTTGATTCGGAAATACTAATATGCAAGATCAAAGCAATACTGAACAGAAACAAACGTCACGAAGAGAAAGAGGTAAAAACGGAATATAAAATTGGTAATGCTGTTTTTGATACTGAATTCAGAACAATTACTATCAATGGCAACGAACAAAAGTTATCGCCCAAAGAAGCTGATCTTTTAATACTGCTGTGTGAAATGGAAAACAAGGTTTTACCCAGAGATAAAGCTTTAAAACAGGTTTGGGGTGAGACTGGCTATTTCACCACCAGAAGTATGGATGTGTACATTACCAAACTGAGAAAGTACCTCAAAGAAGTAAATGGTGTTGAAATCATCAATATTCATGGCAGTGGTTATCAGCTGAGGATTGAAGCTTAGAACTTGCTTCATTAATTTCATTATCCTAACCTGGACAAGCCAGAAAAGTAAAGAGTATCAAGACTATTTACAGCATGCTTAAATATTCTGCCAAAAAATACACTGGTTGCCCCGAGTTTCTCGGGGAACTTCAGTTTTTAGATACTTAGACTGTAACTATATAACCTATTACGGCGTCCTATTTTTATACGAACAAAAATCCGAAGCCATGTTTAAATTAGTTAACCTTATTGTATTATTGACGTTATCATCTGTAATATTTGCGCAACGAAGTTCCTCCATCGATAAATCTTTTGAAAACATTACAAATGTAGAAGTTAATGTCGTGATAAGTGATGTAGTTATTCAATCTGCACCTGGTGATGTAGTTCATCTTAAAGGAAACATTGAATGGGAACGTGACAAGGATGAGTATCAAATTAACACGCATGTATCAGGTACAACGCTGGTCATTGAGGTCAAGCATCCACGATCAAGTAAAGGTAAAGTTTCAGGTAAAATTGATATTTCGGTACCAAAAATGACCGATGCTGATGTCAACAGTGTAAGTGGAGATATTAATGTTACAGATATTGGTCAGCGTAAGGTGAAATGCAACACTGTTTCCGGAGATATAGTAGCGAAAAAGATAAATAGTGATATTTCTGTGAATACAGTCTCTGGTGATATTCTGCTGGATGAAATTAAAGGAAACGCTAAATCAAACACCGTTTCAGGCGATGCAGAATTATTAAATATTGATGGTAACTTAAAAGGAAACTCCGTTTCAGGCGATTTTATAATCAGTAATTTAAAAGGCAACCGTGAAATCAGCACCTTATCAGGTAGTATAAGGTAACTATAAAGTGAAGATAAATCTCAATATTATATGGCATTGAGGTATGCCTAATAAATTGTGGTATAATCAGGCTAAACCAGCTTGATTAAACCGCAATTTTTTTAACGATACAATTTCCTCCTGATAAATTTATCACTGCGAAGTGAACATCTAACTCGAACCTTGCCACATCCAACATAGCTGGTGGATTTTCCATTGAACAAATACATTGTCCGTTTAAAGTAAACAAAGTTAATGCATCTATTTCTTCTTCGTTTGCCAAATACAGTACCTTATCCCGATAACTCAACATACCCTTGTCTTTATTTTCCTAATCAACTCCCTTTCAATTATAAAGACACTTTCTTTTAAAAAAAGGGTGACAATTTATGAGAAATTTTCAATATTTTTTTTGGATAGGTTTTAAAATATTCTTAAATGACCAGTTGTATTTATAGGCCAAAACACCAATAAACACAAGGCCTATAAGCACTCCGGTTATCAATTCTTTAGTCGGATCAATTTCATGCATTTTCATCAGAGCATCGGTTTGAAAAACAGTGCCCTCAGCAGTCACAAATATGCTTAAAAAAGTATTATTGGCTGCGTGCGCTCCCATAGCTAGCTCTATTCCATCATCCAAAACTGAAACAATAGCATATACAGCACCAACCAGAAAGTATTGTGGCATCATTACCCAAAAACCATACTCGTTAATTTCAGGATTGGCACCATGCATCAGTGCGAAAAGTGCAGAAGGAATCAACACGACCACAAGACGATTTTTAAACAATCGCCCAAATCCTTGTGCGAGGTATCCACGAAACAATACTTCCTCATAAAATGACTGTAGTGGAATAAATAACAACGAGACTAACACCAGGGGTACAAGTGCTTGCCAATTTAAGCGCAAATCATAATTATCGGTATTAAACGAATAGTCAACTATTAAATAAATGGCCATTATAAATGCCCAAAAGGCAAATCCAACCAATATTCGGTTCTTTCGAATTGAGTCAGTTCCATTTATAACTTCAGCAAATGGACGTTTATGGAGTGGTTTAAATAATACAATGAACAAAATTAGGCCAACCACAAACGGGATAAGCATTAAACCCAATCCTAAAGTTGAATTAACTCCTAAGGCATTAAAATCGAATTGCCCTGAAGCTAACGCACTTGTATTACCAGTTTTCATACTTTGCACCATCGCAACTACAATGAGAGGTAATGACCCGATAATATTGGCACCTATTAAGGTAATTACGATCATCAACAAGTATTTCCACCATTCGTTTGCTCCTGAAAATGCGCTTTCTAAATGTTTCATTGTGCTGTAAAGTTTAGATTCACGAATATAGTATTTCATTGCAATAAAGAAAACCTTTGAAACCAACGATCCCCTATTAATAACACAAACTCATCAAACTTGTATCTAGAAAAAACGCCCAGACGATGTCTGAGCGCTTTATATCTAGTTTGATAAAGATTCTAGAATATGCCTTTTATTCCAGGCAATTGTCCAACCAGTGCCAATGCTACTACGCAAATGACAAACATAACGCTAGGGATTACCAGTTTTTCACTCCATTTTAACTGGCTTGCTCTTTCTCTGTCGCCAATTAATCCTAAGTTATCTAAAAGCATTGTAAGTGCCCATCCAAACACCGGGTTTACCAATGCACTGGCAAAAATGCAGGTTCCTGCACTTAATGAGTCTTGTTGCTTCTGAATCATTTGCATACCAGCTTCAAGCAATGGTAAGAATACACCCACAATCAAAGCAATGCGTAATACCGGTTCCCACATTGCTAAATCCATAGGATATCCAAGCACACCTGCGAGAATACATAAGATACCTGTCAAAATTGCGCCTGCAGGAATCGGACGTTTGGCAATAGCTGCAGGAATCATATAAGTTCCCCATGACGAAGCGATGTTACCACCTCCCAAGAATGAACCAATGGCCTGACGAATGGATGCAACTGTCATTGTATCATCAACATCCATCAATACATTTTTTGCTTTTTTAGGGTAGTTTAATTCCTGAAATACCCTGTGTCCTAAATAGTCAGGCGACCACATAGCAACAGCTAAGATTGCAAATGGAATCACCGCAATGTAATGCTGTAAATTTGGCCATCCCAATTGCCATCCGGTTGTCTCTCCCCACCACCAAAATGGATTCATATGAGGCAAACCAGGCTTTGTTGTAAAAGCAAAATCAGCGCCCATAGAGAAAGCTATAATACCAGCAATGGCAGAACATAAAGGAATTGCCAACCAGCGCTTACCAATTCGAGCCAGATAAGCATATATGATAATGGTAATACCAATAACGACAAACGAAACTAAGCTTACACCGCCAGCTTCGGCCCATGCATTGAATTTACTGATCTGTCCAATCAAACCAACAGCACCAAGGTATATTAAAAGACCCCCTCGAACACCAACACCTGTTAAGGTCATTAATTTTGAACCTCCTTTGGTAATACTTAGCAACAAACCAAAAAAGCCAATTAGCACACCTAAGGCCAAAGGGTGACCTCCAGCAGCTGCAATTATCGGAATAAGCGGAATCATTGGCCCATGAGTACCAGCCAGGTTAGCATTTGGATTCAATATTGCTGAGAAAAGAATAACAAAAATACCTCCGGCGATTAGCAATTCAAATCGAACGTTTTCTGCTACAAACTCTGGAGTCAAACCAAATTGTGCAGCAAAAGCTGCTACCATTGCCGTTACCATTACCACCTTACCAATTGTAGCTGCTAGAGCAGGTACAAAATCTTCTAACTCAAAATGAAAATCCCTGAATGGCAGATTAAGTCGCCATTTTCTGAATTTCATAATGGTTAATTCATGCTCAAGATACTCCGTTCTGTTATTAAATTCTTTGGAGCTTTTTCTTTGCTCTTTGTAGGAGCGTTGACTATTTTCCATGCTTGACTATATCTTTATTTAATTTTTTCTTGAAAATTACTTAAGATGTCAGGGTTTGTAATTCTGCTAGGCGCTGCAAAACTAATAAAATAGACACGTAAACCAAATGACTTAAAACGCACTCTACTATCTGACTACTACACGATTAACAATAGCATTAATTTATATTTAAATGAACAGGAATTAGTAACGTTTAAATACAAATATTCATTTGGTTTTCAATTTGAATAAAACAGTCGCAATCAGAGATGTAAGCAATACTATTATTAAAAATAGACTATATCACTTTTAAGATAGTAGTTTAACTTATTTGTAATTTAATTCTATTTAAATTAAATCTATACTTCTATTTTCACCTATTCATTCGCTTGGATTTGGGAAATAGCTATTAAAATTTTATCGAGTTATTAAATGTCGGCTTTAAGAACTTTTAAAATCTGCGCTTACTTTTGAAGGTATCACATTAACCTCCGAGAAGATCTTTTTCAGGGTTCCTGTTTCAATCTGTGTTAACTTCTCTATATCAATATTATTATCAGGCTCCTGCCCTCTTAAAATATCTGCCGACTGAAACCTAAATCGCAGTTGCATAAGGTAATTGTACGATAAACTTAGTTCGTCATACATGATTTTAGAAATAAGCTTTTCTTCGTATAAACGTTTTATTCTTGCCAGCGTATTAGTTTCATCAAAACCATATTTCAAAGTGTACAAGCGGCAAAATTTGATGACAGGCATTAATATCATCTTAATGTCAATACTCTTATCTTTTGACGACAAGTTATTGCCAACGATATTACCGAACACACCAATAGGCAACTTATAGTTACTCACCGATTGAGCCATGGCAAATAAAAATGCTCTTTTGCTCTGCACCTCCTCAAGCACATAACTCTTTAATGATTGCACCAACGACGGATTGCCATAAATACCTCTGAAATCGAAAAAGATGCTGGCTTCTACCACGCTTTCTAAATCACCTGTAGCCATCCACTTATCGAAATAATCCTTCCAATCTGACCAAGGCTTGTTCCATTTGGGATTACTGGCCATAATGCCGCCCGTACAAAAGTTGTAACCTAATTTATCCAGCGAATCTGAAATAAAATTGCCCAAATCATTAAAATAATCTTGGGTCTCAGCTAACTTTTCTTCAGGCACATCTTCAAAAATTATGGCATTATCCTGATCGGTTTTAAGGCTCTGCTCCATCCGTCCTTCGCTACCCAAAACGATAAAAGCAAACTTGCATGGTGTGCTTCCAAATTTCTCAATTCCGATATCAATTATTCGTTTGGTAAATGCATCGGTAATGGACGTAATAATCCGGGTAATATTTGCTGTATTATCTCCACTTTGAACCAAAGCATTAACCAGTACAGGCACTTTTTTATGAATGTCAATTAACTCATCAGTTGTTTCTGCAATGGCTATTTCTTTAATAAGAAAACCTACCGTATTTTGTTGCATGCTTGTAACATCGTGACCGGTAATGTAGCCTGTAAATTCTCGTTCATTGCTCAAGGTGACTAATGACGATACTTCCTCACGATTGAATTGCAACTGTGCTTCATACAATAAGGCATTTTCCGATATTGTGACAATAGGGGCCGTCATTATTTGCGAGACAGGAATGTTTAGTTCTCGCTTTTCTGCAATGACACGTTTACGGATATCACTGTCGGTGACAACGCCTAGCAGATACCCTTTATCCTTTATATACAGGTATTCCCTCTTTTTCCGGGTTAAGAGGTCAGCCGCTTCCTGAATAGTTGTTTCAGGTGGACAACTTAGTATTTCGTGGATCAAATGTTTAATTGGTTGCTTCATCAATAACAATGAAGTTTGCAGTTCGCTTGCCAGTTTCTCATTCTCTTTTTCGATCAGCTCACGTTTCGATACTTCCTTTGGAATTATAATGTAACTATCCAAATTATTGTAGTTAACGCACGATATAGCTATCACCACATTTTTAGTAGTTCCGTCAGAACACTTCAGGTTGGTTTCAAGAGATATCGTTGTTTTAGGTTTAACAAATGAAGACGAAACTTCATCCCAAGTGATAGCAAAAAGCTCTTCAAACGTTTTTTGTTGAATTTCGTTTAACTGATATCCTGACAAGCCACAGAATTTTGCATTGCAAAAAATGATTCTGTTTTGGTGAAACATAACTGTACCTTCTGTGGAGGCATCCACCAAAGTTTTATATTTCTGTTGTGATAAGCGCAACTCAGAGGTTAACTTTTTTCTTTTTAACTCGATCAGGTGACTTTGGCGAATAACATACAACAAAATCAGTGTGATGATAGACACGATCAGTAATGAAATTCGAAGTAACCAGCCTTTAAGTTCTTTTATTTCAGCCTCTACATCATCAAGATAAATACCTGTTCCAATAATCCAGCCCCAGGGTTCGAATGATTTCACATACGAAAGTTTAGGTACGATCTGGCTGGCATCGTCTTTCCATTGCCATAGGTAATCAATAAAGCCATGCTCAGTGTCTTTAACCGCTTTGGTAGCTTCAACAAATGGCTTCTTGCCATTGGCATCCTCATAGTCGTTAAGGTCGGTGCCTACCAGCTCCGGACGATATGGATGCATCAACATTCGTGGCTCCTGGTTGATAATCCAGAAATAATCTTTTCGTTCGCTACCATATCTGATCTCTGCAATACGTGCAATAGCCTGTTTTTGTGCCTCTTCTTTAGTTAACTCGCCAGCCTTATATTCGTTTTCGTACTCTTCAAATAAACTCCAGGCCGAATTTGTCAGTTCCGAAATCATCTCCTTTTTCTTATTCATGATGGCACTTTCGTAGGCCGGAATAAATATAAAATACAAAGAGACAATAAAAAGAATGACAGTGAGTAAAGTCGGAACTACAATACTGACAAAAAAGTTCTTGAAATTATTATTTGACATGTAAAAGGCTTTTTGTCTTGCTAAAATACCAAAGTATTGCTAAAAAAAGAGAGAATCCTTAAATGGATTCCCTCTATATTCTTTTGATACAATTATCTGTCTATAAAAATGCCCAGTTTATAGGCATATTTCAAATGTAATAATTGATGATTAGTATGGCATTGGTAAAATTTGCTTTCCATATACTTCAACCAATAATGTACCGATGGAAATATATAAAGCTGTAGCACCACAAATAACACCCTCAACACCTGCAATTGTATGGATTAAGTGGCTACCAGTAAAGTTTGCAATTGCTAATAATGCGAATAACACAACAACAGTACCGAATAAAAACACCATGGTTTTAGTCATCTTAAATGTGGCCACCCATAAACCAACTGTATAAATACCCCATACTGTAAGGTAATATCCCATGGCGGTAGCCGATGGTGATTCGCCTAAGCCCATTTTTGGTAAAATCCAAATAAACACCAATGAAATCCAAAATGCACCGTATGAGCTAAAAGCCATCATACCAAACATGTTATTTTTCTTCCATTCAAGCATGCCTACAAGAATCTGAATTAAACCACCCATCATGATTCCCATTCCCATAATCATGGTATCTAAGCCAAATAGTCCGGCATTGTGAAGGTTTAATAAAATTGTAGTTAGTCCGAAACCGGCCAGTCCAAGTGGTGCCGGGTTAGTCGTTACGTCTTTTGCGATGAAAACGTTTTGTTCCATTTTTTTCTTCTGGTTTAAGAATTATAATTGAGTTCATCGCCTTTCGTCCCCAATTGACAATGCACCCCTGTTAAAAACGGCGCAAAAGTAAGTAAATAGCTTCATTTAAAAGCTATTCAGTTTCATTATTACCGAAATATTTACTTAAAAGATGTTAACCCGTATTATTCATCT
>DIYS01000146.1 GCA_002429115.1 Saccharicrinis sp. UBA6048
GCATTTTTTGTTTGTCGTATAGTTGTTTATTCGTCTTTCAGCATCTTTTTATGAATCGCATAAAAAAGAATCAAGCTGATTCCTCCAAACAGTAAGATCATTGATAAATAGGCCATTGGTTCTGGCATATTGGTATTTGCTTCCAACACACCACCCAGAATTACGCCCAGGGCTAAACCAACTAATAGCATGCCGTATTTTAGTGTCAGGTAATGCTTAGGTTTACCATGATCAAACAATGTCGCATCTTTGCCAGCGGCAATCAATGAAGTTCGTTCTATCCGCCTGTTTCTAAAATAGATTAAAGAAATTATTATGGCTGGAATACTTCCGAAAATAAAAATAATAGCTAATGCACCTTCCATGATATCGTATTTTAAGTTTTTATATTATCAATCTCTCCCGGAGCGCTCACTTGTTTGACGCCATGTAAAAAGCAGCGGTTACAACTTTTTTAAAGATTATCAGGAATGAAGGTAATTATTGAAGAGGTGCACACTTATTAATAACGATCTTATACAATATATTACCTAAGACGGCATGAAAATGCAGAGACAAGCTTTTTAACTACCCTATTGCCAATTCAGGTGTATTCGTGTAAATTATCAAATATCTTGTAACCTATTAAAAAGGAGGTGCGTCCTATTTGATGAATGAATGATGCGAATGACATAAAGTTGATTAAGCAGGTTAAGTCAGGTGATGTAGGTGTGTATGCCCAAATCATCAATAAGTATCAGCATATGGCATTTACTTTGGCCAGTAGCATTGTTAAAAATAAACAAGATGCCGAAGAGGTTACGCAGGATGCATTCTATAAGGCTTATAAGGCGCTTGGAAATTATAAGGGTGATGCCGTGTTTTCAACCTGGTTGTACAGGATTATTTATAATACGGCGGTATCAAAAATAAGAGGATGTAAAACTGATACCTCTGATTTAGATCATCCGGAAGTTGATAAACAGGAGTTGGTAAACTTTGGTGAGAATTTAAATCGATTGGAGCAGCAAGAGCGAAAGAAAATCTTAAAGGAAGCTTTAAGCAGATTAAAAGAAGACGATGCTTTTATAATTCTTTTGTATTATTACCAAGAGAAAAGTATTGAGGAAATTGAGCAGGTAACAGGCTTATCGAAATCCAATGTGAAGATTAAATTGCATCGTGGACGCAAGCAGTTACAACTTGAACTGAAAGGATTACTGAGGGATGAGTTAACATCCTTTATTTAGCTTTATGATATGGACCAGAAGAAAAATAGACTGAATGACGAGGTTAACGATCAATATTTAAAAGATCTGTTTCACGACTTTGAACCCGAAATGGCACCTGAATCATTAAAGCAGGATACTATGAACCGGGTATTTAAGGATTGGACGGAGAATGCAGTTGCTTATAAACCACTGATCAATAAGCAAAACCGATGGTGGATTATTATTGGTTGTGCGGCACTGGTTGCCATTAGTTTTTTAATTGATGGAACATTGATTCAGGGATATATTAATCAGGTTGAAGTTGATCAATCAATCATTGACTTAAGCGGTGTTAAAAGTGGCTTAAATTCAGTTGGAACAACCATTAAAGAATTGCCATCAATTTTATACTTAACGGTTATAGGAGGCAGTGCCTTGCTGGTGCTTGATCGTTTTTTTAATCGATTGGCCAATATTTAACTCAAAATAAAGCACAAAAAAAGCGAACCGTTAAAGTTCGCTTTTTTTATATGATAATTACTGTATTAAACGATTCCTAAGACACTACACAATACAAAAATATAGTGAGCTGCTATACCAGCTAATAAACCACCGATGGTATGAGCCAGTAATGCTTTTGAAGTTAATTCGCGGAAATTAAGTGTATCAAGCATCGCTGTGTGCGTACTTAAATAACCACTCCAACACATACCCATTGCTGTAAATACCGCAATTTCATTACCGCCAACAATGCCTTGTGCAATAAATGCTTTTACCATTGATAGGGCGGCTCCAACTGCTCCAAGTGAAGTTACCGGGAAAGCAATCAGTTCTGGGTATTCAAAACCAAATAACCACTTAAATAGCCAATCAACTGAACCAGCCAATTTTGGTAAAATAGGAACTCCTTCGTATGCCAGTCCCTGGTATCCGATAGCAGCATCTGCAGGTTTAAAAGTAATAACCATTACAATGGTACTGATAACCAATACACCAGGAATAATAGCTAAACCAAGGTTAACACCTGATTTACCACCATCTAGCATCGCATTTAAAAAGCGCTGGAAATTACTACCTTTTGATTCAAAAGAGATTTTTTCTTCATCACCGTTACCTTTAAACTCTTTATCTGCAGGAATTTTGCCTTTTATAAAGCGTTGCATTAATCGTGTTGAGATAACCGCTCCGATAATAGCACCAACCAAACCAATCATGGCACCAGAGAAGAATCCTAATCCGGTCATAAACGCCAGAACAATCAGTCCCATACCAAATGCAGTACCAAAGTTGGTCAATGAGATTAACTCATGTGTTTTAAAATAGCGACTAAAGTTCTTGTCATTCGACAAACTGATAATTGCCGGGTTATCAGAAAAGAATGTCATTAGTCCTGCTAATGCACTCACCCCAGGCAGATTAAATAGAGGTCGCATTAATGGTGCCAGTAGTACCTCAAGCAAACGTACCACACCAAATTCAATCATTAATCGGCCAAGTGCCCCTGTTAACACAGTAATACCCATAATGAAGAATACGGTATTCATTAACAAATCGTGGGCTGTTTTCATAAGCGTGTTAAGCATATTGGTAACACCCATCACATGTCCCAGGTAGCCGAAAAATCCACCAAAGAAGATTAAGAAGATCAACGCCTCGTATCGACGTCGCTCCAGGTAGCCTCTTTCTTTTAATTTTTTTAAAGCACTCATATTGTCTGATTTTGAGCCACAAAATTAGAAAGGCTCTAATCGCCAAAACAAGACTAAAATCACCATTTAATTTTTTTTTATATGAAATAAATCAGGAATTCTAAGATATATCGAACTAATGGGAGAGTGGAACGATTGCTTATACAATGACATCATGCATCTGAAGCGTAATGTTATAGAATCACTGGAAGATCAAGGTAGCAAAAAAAAGCCTGTCTGGGGAGACAGGCAAAGAAACATTCTAAGAAAAAATTCTAACCTAAACCTCACACACATCCGAATGTTTCTATATTTGGGGACCAGGAGAGCCTTTAGTATTATTTGATTCGAATGCTAAATTACGCCCATTATATGGTGGTGTCAAGGGCGTAGAATTAAAAAAGCGGAATTTTAACACTTTTTTTATTTAAATAAGTATGCGTTTTATTATTTGGGCGCTCTGAAAGGCAATTGTTATTTTTGCACAAAATAAAGGAACGTGATATATCCCGATAGTTTTGAAGAGAAGATAAAGTTTACGCGAATTCGAGAATTGGTAAAGGATAGCTGTATGAGTTCACTGGGTAAAGAAGTGGTGGATGAAATGCAATTCAGTACTAATTTTGATGAGGTAAGCTTAAACCTGCAACGTACATTTGAGTTTAAGAAGGTTTGTTTGGAGGAAGATAACTTTCCCATTGGCTACTTTATTGATGTTCGCGAACCTTTGGTACGTATCCGTACTGAGGGGCGTTTTATGGATGAGAAGGAGTTATTTGACTTAAAACGTTCGTTAGCTACAATAAATGATATATGTCGTTTCTTCAATAAAAAAGAAGAGGAAGAATATCCAAAACTAAAAGAGTTGGTAGCAGAAGTAGCTGTTTTCCCTTTTATATTGGATAATATCGATCGGATATTGAACAAATTCGGCAAGATTAAAGACAGTGCATCGCCTGAATTAGCCCGAATCAGAAAAGAGATTTTCAATAAGCAAAATAGCATCTCACGTCGTTTAAGTGCCATTCTTAAAAAGGCAAAAGGAGATGGTTTGGTTGATTCTGATGTGTCGGTTTCAATACGTGATGGCCGCGCAGTTATACCAGTGCCTGCTGCTAATAAGCGAAAGGTAAGAGGTATTGTTCATGATGAGTCGGCCACCGGAAAAACCTCATTTATTGAACCTGCCGAAGTTGTTGAGATCAACAATGAAGTGCGCGAACTGGAGTATGCCGAGCGCAGAGAAGTCACGCGTATTTTAATCGAGATGGCCGATTTGATACGTCCGTATATTGATAATTTGCTGGAGTCGTACCACTTTATGGGAACGATGGATTTTATCAGGGCCAAAGCACGTTTTGCTATTTCAATCAATGCGCTCTTACCTGAATACAAAAAGCAGCAGAGCTTTGTGTGGAAAGAGGCTGTTCACCCACTTTTATATCTGCAGCATAAAGCTGTTAATAAAGAGGTGGTGCCGTTGGATATGGAATTGTCCGATCCTAAACAACGCTTGTTACTGATATCAGGTCCTAATGCCGGCGGTAAATCTGTATGTCTTCAAACCGTGGGATTGGTTCAGTATATGTTTCAATGCGGATTGCTGGTACCGATGAAAGAAGGTTCGAAGATGGGATTCTTCAAGCATCTTTTTATTGACATTGGTGATGAGCAGTCGATTGAAAATGACTTGAGTACCTATAGTTCTCATCTCTTCAATATGAAGCATTTTTTGCGCTATAGTCAAAAGGAAACGCTAATCCTGATTGATGAGTTTGGTACAGGAACGGAACCAATGCTTGGTGGTGCTATTGCTGAGAGCGTTTTGGAACAACTGAACCAGCAAACAGTCTACGGGGTAATTACAACGCACTACACGAATCTAAAGCATTTAGCATCGCAAACTGAAGGCATCGAGAATGGAGCCATGTTGTTTGATACAGGGCGAATCATGCCATTGTATAAACTGCAAATCGCTCAACCCGGATCATCATTTGCTTTTGAAATAGCGCGAAAGATAGGTTTACCGGAGACAATTCTTTCGAATGCAAAAGAGAAAATCGGACAAGAGCATGTCGACTACGACAAGAATTTGCGTGAGATAGTACGAGATAAACGCTACTGGGAACAGAAACGTAATACAATACGTATTAACGAAAAGAAACTGGCTGATGTACTGGAACGCTATCAGCTGGATCTCCAGAATATTAAAAAAGAACGTAAGGAAATCCTTGATCAGGCAAAGCAAGAGGCAGAACACTTGCTGTCGGATGCTAACAAAAAGATCGAGAATACCATTCGTACGATAAAAGAAACTCAAGCCAACAAAGAAAAGACCAAAAAAGCTCGACAGGAACTGGAAAGTTTCAAAGAGTTGGCAAGTGATAAAAAAGAAAAAGATGCGCAGATAGAGCGTAAAATAAAGCAGATTGAGGAGCGGGAAAAACGAAAAGCTAACCGTAAGAAAGATAAAGAACAGGAAGATGCAGCGGCTAAATTGCGACCTAAGAAAATAGAATTGCCAATACAAGCAGGTGATAACGTTCGACTAAAAGGGCAAAATACACCCGGTGAAGTCATTAAGATTCAAGGTAAGAATGCAACCATTGCTTTTGGCAGTATCAGCACAACAGTAAAGGTGGATCGCCTGGAGCGCGTCAACAAAGGAGCGGTCAAACGAGCCAATACAGTTAATCCGAACGCATCTGTATCAAATGTAGGCGATAAAGTGCGCGAACGTAAGCTGACGTTTAAGCCTGATATTGATGTGCGGGGTAAACGAACTGAAGAGGCAATTCAATTGGTTCTTAATCATCTTGATGAGGCTGTGATTTGTGAGGTGTCTGAAGTGAAAATACTGCACGGTAAAGGGAATGGTATACTTCGCTTGATGATTCGTGAACAATTAAATGCCTTACCGTTTGTGAGTTCATTTAAAGATGAGCATGTACAATATGGCGGCAGTGGGGTAACAATTGTTAGTTTGGATTAGACATAAAGCCTTCGCCAAACGAATCAATCATATACAAAAATACCTCCATTAGAAATTTGTAGTGGAGGTATTTTATATCATGAGTTTTTCAGGAGCTCGTTATGGTTTCGTAAAACAAATATTTTCAGAAATGAATAATTTGAATGCTTTTCCTTAAACTTTAGATATTTAACTAGAACTACTGCCTTAAAACTAACAAACTATTTTTTTAAAAATTATTATAGAAACTCTTAAGCGATGTTCTCACGCCAAAATAGAAATGCTGTGTATCCATCGTTTCAAGGTCGTTCTCACTTTTACGAATACGAGCTCCGGCAACAATGTTAAACATGTTCCTAGGATTGATCAGGAATGAAACATTAACATCTGCATTATAAACATTTGTTTTAAGTCCATTTCCAATATAATAACCATGTTCCCTCGGTTTACCATTTTCATCAAGTGGACGTTGGGTATTTGGCATAAAAACATCTTTACCCCAGCTCACACCATCGCCATAGTCATCACCATACATCGAAGCCATTAATTCGGCCTTGAATAGCCATCGGTTTTTACGGTATTTTAGTATGGCTAATCCTTCCCTGAAGTTGGCACCCAACAAGTGAGCCATCGGCTGGTTCATATGACCATAGGCATAAATAGTGGTGTAATGAGAGAATGTATAAGGTCGTACCTGGTTGTATTCGAGCTGCACATCCAGTTTGTCAATACCAAATAAGTCAAACGTACGTGCCCCCAATTGAAAACCATGTTTATTGGCCCACCATTTATTACCGCTAAAAACTTCATCGGCCTTGAATTCACCCAATACAAATTGACCATAAAAAGTCAGCCAGTCAGCAGCAATGAAGCGTGTGTTAAAACCCATCGTCACATTGTCTGGCGATCCAATGTTATACTCGACCGGACGGAAGAAATTAACCGGATTCAGATAATGCATATCAAATCCTCTGTAGCCAGTTGAATCCTGTTCGGCATAAACCACATTGGCAAATAAACCAATACTCATTCGTTTACTTACATTCCAGTCGAGGTATTGAAATACGCCATATTTTCCAGGATATCTGTAATCCGTTTGATCAGCCACAGCATCGTATTGCGACATTTTGTTCCACATCACCATGTACTTGATGTTCCAAAAGTCAGCTGTCAGCTTCACATACGGATAACTATATGCTGCATCCGAAAGCAATAAAGAACGATGTCCGTCACCTATGAAATGCTTTCCATTACCCACTTGAAAGTTAAAATACTTGGCAAAGTTAAAACCAACGTATCCTGTAGCTTGTGCAAAATCATGACCATTAGAACTAAAATTCTTACGTTGCCCATTGCCCGGCATCATATTGGTTTTCTCGGCAAACTGATCCATGTAATTAGGAACAACTGCCTGGTTTTCTATAAAATCAGTATAGAAGTAAACGTGTTTTCCAATATTACCTTTAATAAACAGCCCTCGTGAATTAGTCCAGGTGTTTTTCCCTTCATTGTTTTCGCGTCCTCCTTCAAAATTAAAAATTGGATTGACAACAATTTTGATATCATCTTTATCCAACTTAATCAAGTCATCATGCCATATGCGTTTCCAAAAGTTGAGTTTGCCCTGAGGTATTTTTAGACCATCGTACAGCACAGAGTCTGTGTTTACAATTGCTTCCAGCTGATCCATTCGGTATTGACGCACAGACGTATGAAAACCACTACCCGGTTTATAGACATACCTTTCAAACGGTGAATAATAAGGGTCTTCATAATGACTGACGGATTGGGCTTTTAAGCCAATAACACTAAGAAAAAGCAGTGCTGAAACAAGAAGTTTATATTGCATTATTTTATTTATTTACGAACGAATATACAATTATACAAGCAATCTATACGCCTTCGTAAATAGAAAGTTTCGGTATTGGACAGGTGAAATATTGGGCACAAAAAAAGAGCTAAAAGCCGTTTCATCTCTCGTTATCCTTTAATGGCAAATCTTTTACCAGGATCCTCGTACCCTTATTATAGCGAGGTGCCACAGCTTTTGGCTCCATAACTGAATTCGAAATCTCATCCATGAGACAATATACAATTTAAGCGAATAGATGTAGAGTGTCAATACCTAATCAACTTTTTTGTTTGAAACGTCGAAATAAGATTTGAGTAAATTAAGCTTCTTAATACATATTAATTATACATTTGCGTTTAATCTGGTAGTTATTATAAAAATTGAGTTCATGAAGCTATTGAGAAAAATAGTAGCCTATACTTTATTATCCTTTTTAGGTAGTCTTTTGGTGTTAATTTTATTAGCAGAATTGTCTGAAAACACAATTACCAAACTTGCCCTAAACAGAATTAATGATGGCTTAGATGCAAGTATTCAGGTGGATAATGTTGATTTTTCATTGCTTAAAGACCTGCCATATGCGATGGTTGAACTCAAGGGCGTGGCAATTACGAAAGATACTGATACGCTCGCACGTGTTGATCACATATTTGTATCGGCAGAAATTATGCCTCTGTTGGACATGCAGTTTAATATTGAGAAGGTGGCTGTTGAAGGCGGGCGGGCTAATTATAAAGTCAACAGTGATCATTCAACTAATTTTGATGTGTTCCTGGCAGTGCCCGGGGAAACAGAAGAAACAGATACCAGTGCTACAAGTATTTATTTATCGCTAAAGGAGCTGACTTTAAATAACCTGTTTCTTTCATACAGGGATGATGCCAGCGATGTAAATGCCTGCATGTATATTGATGAAAGTGAGATAAGTGTAAAGATGGATGATGTTACTCAGAAAGCTACATTTAAAGGGCATTTGAGAGCCAATAACTGTCATTATCCGGATACTAAAATAAAGTTGATGCAGGGGCTTAATGTAGATTTAGATGTTGAGTACCAGGACCAGCTTATAACTATTAACGATGCTTATATTGAAACAGATGGTATTAAAATTAAAGCCTCAGGAGTTGTTAAGAATGACAGCTCGCTTTATACCGATTT
The DNA here is from genome assembly GCA_002429115.1 of Saccharicrinis sp. UBA6048. Taxonomy (GTDB): domain Bacteria; phylum Bacteroidota; class Bacteroidia; order Bacteroidales; family Marinilabiliaceae; genus Carboxylicivirga. Next base: position 8,860 of record DIYS01000146.1, read on the forward strand.
ATCTATAGCATCATCGCAGTTTGATTTGGGAGAGCTAAAGAAATACATTCCTGATAGTTTAATGAAAGCATATGATGTAAAGCAATTATCAGGAATAGCTGCTGTACAGGCCAAAATAAAAGGAACTTACAACGATAGTGTAATGCCTTCAATAAATGCCAGTTTACAACTAAAGGAGGGCTATGTAGCTATGGCCGGCTATCCGATCGTTGATAAAATACAGTTAGCTTGCAATTATACCAATGGACAGCTGCAAAGCAATGCCAGTACTCAAGTACAAATAGATTCGATGTATTTCAAGTCTGGTGAAAGCTGGGTGCAATGTTCAGGATTTATTAAGAATCTGGATGCGATTAACTACGATATTAAGAGTAATGCCTTTGTTAAGCTGAATGAGTTTAAGGACTACATGCCTGATTCGTTGGTGAAGCAAGTTGACGGAGGCATTGAAATTGCAATTGAGACATATGGCACAGTTCCACAAAATTTTACAGAGCAATTTACAGAGGATGTGCTGGATAGAACAACTCTAAAAGTAGGATTAGTAGATTTGGCGCTTGAGATGGATTCTTTGATCGAATTGCAAAAGTGGAATGGACAATTAAGCTACTCTAAGAAGGCTTTTGAAGTCGAAGGATTAAGTGGTCGGATACCAACTTACGGCCTTGAATTGGCAAACTCATCTTTACGAGGTAATTATGCTGGCAGCATTAGTAAATTGGATCAAATCAGGATTAATCTCGAAGATTTTGATATTGCGACAAAAGAAAGTCGGTTAACGGGAAATCTCCAGCTATCTAACCTTGACCATCCTGATTACCGGATTGATTGTAATGCAGTTTGTAAGCTTAAGGAATTTATGGCTTTTGCACCAGATGAACTGGTCGGTAATATGGATGGTACACTCAAAGCCTATCTGAATTCATATGGAACCGTGCATCTCGATTCAATTGCTGATCAGGCAATGGCTATTCTCTTTAATCAAAGTGTTCTCAAAACTGAGATGGATAATGTCGAGCTTGACATCATTGATCCACAATTATCCATCACTAAGCTGAGTGGACAGATTCAGATGAAATCAGATTCAATAACCATTGATAACGTTTCTGGTGATGTAAGTGGATTGACCTTTGAGGCTGATTCAACACAGCTGGTTAATTTTTACAATGCCTTTTGGTTGAATAATCCGGATACCATAAAAGCGGATGGCTACTTTAATTTTGGAGACGTAGATTATACATTTTTTGAGCCTTTTATGACGGAGGAAAGCGTGGGTGAAAAAACTGTTGAAGAACCATCCGAACCGGCAAAATACCAGTTTCAGGCCAAGGGAAAAATCACTGCAAAAAGCTTTTGGTATGGCAATGCGTTGCTCAAAAACCTAAGTGCTCTCTACAATGTTTCAGACAGCCTGTATATTGCCGATCAAATAAAGTTTGATGCCTTTAAAGGAAGGACCAATAGTTCGGTGAAAGTACAAAAGTTACCCGATGATGTGATGAAAATTTATTTCAAAAATTCAACATCCGGGCTGGATGTTAACCAGCTACTGTACGACTTTGATGATTTTATGGATTATACCGAAGAGGTTTATATTAGTCATGAGCAGTTAAGTGGAGCTTTTAGTACGGATAACTTAAATGGCGAAATAACGTTTTATGGCGACTCATTGGATATGAATAGTATTTTGATGAGTGCGGAGCTAAAACTTGAAAATGGTCGATTGGCAAATTATGGTATTGCTGAAGAGATGGGAAGAGACTATAGTATAGACGGATTGGATGATATTCGTTTTAAAACATTAGATACTAAGATATTTGTTTATGGGGGCAGTATATATGCGCCTTTAACAAATATTAAAACCAATACCTTTGATATCAGTTTGTTTGGTAAGCAGGAATTCGATTTGGACTGTCAATACCACTTACGGTTTTACCTGAAAGAAATTCTTCGAAAAGGAAAGACTAACCGGTTGGAAAAAAAGCAAGCAAAAAAGGAGAATCAAGATAGTAGATATGGAGGAACGAAGGGTTTAACTTCATTATATGCAATTTATAAGGTGGATGATGGAAAAACCGTGAAGAGCACATTAGAGGGTAAAGACTCTAAAGCAAGAAATGAAATGCGCAGGACTGTAAAAGTGGAGGAAGCATCTTTAAGGTTGATCTTTCATCCTCGCACCTTTAAGTTTAATACTAATATGACGAGCAACTAATTGTATGAAAAGACCAATAGTAATCGTTGGAGCTATTAGTATTATAGTGTTTCTTATTGCATTAATAATAGCTTTAGAAAAAGTAAATTGTGTCCAGCCAGATAATGAGATGCAGCTCGATAGTGATATTATATTCGGTAATATAGATGCCAAGTATAGTATTGTAGCGTATATAGACTATAATTGTAGCCATTGCAAAAGATTCTTTTATGATACCTACCCAAAGCTGCATGAAGAGTATCTTCAGAGAAATAGATTGAAACTTATTCTACGCTTAGTATGTAATCAAACAGATCAAAAAACGTTAGAAGCATATCAATCGGCAATATGTATAAATAAATATGGAGATTATCAGAAATTACACAAATTACTACTTCATAACACAGAGGTGATCTATTCAGAACAATACCAAACTTTAATGGATGAGATCATTTGGAGCAATGATGATATTGCAGAATGCCTGTTGAGTAACAATAACACAGAAATTTTAACAAATATTCAATCATTTAAGCAATTAAAAACGACAGGAACGCCTACTTTTATAATCAATAATAAGGTACTTGTCGGATATAAAGATTTTGCCGATCTGGAACGTATTATTAATAAAGAGTATTCAAATATAAAGTAGTTTAATGATGAAGAAGTTATCAATGATTTTAGGGGGTCTTTCAATGACAGCGCTACTATTCATGACAACAGGTTGTGATTCAGATGATGATAAGGAGACGTGTAAAGTGCATACTAAAGACTTTGGCACTTGTGCAGCCAAAGATATCTCTGTATGTAGCGATAACGATTTGAATTCGTATTACCTATATAAAGGAGACAAAAAAACACAAGCACAACTTGACGCAATTTGCTTACCTCCTGAAGCAAGTGCAGCTCAGATAAAAGCTGCAAAAATGGAATTGGATGCTGTGACTTTACAGTTAATGGATGAAGTTAAAGCAAATGCCATTTGCAAGTAATCTAATTGTAATAATACCATATATAAATGCCCGGTTTGTTGCAGGCCGGGCATTTATTGTTTTTCAAAATATCGTTCACAACCAGAACTTATACCAGTTTCGGCGCTGTAGTTTTTTAAGTCTCTTTTCCAGATCGTGCCCCCTCAGGTTGGTTGCTACTATTTTACCGGTTTCATCTAATAGAAAGCTGGCAGGTACACTTTTAACTTTATAGGCTTTTGCAACTTCATTTCGCCAGCCTTTAAGGTCGCTTACATGGTGAGGCCATAGTAAGCCGTCTTCTTCAATAGCTTGCAGCCAGGCATCTTTTTTTACATCAAGCGATACGCTTAAAATGGTAAAGCCCTCAGCACCGGCAAAATTCTGGTTTTTGTATTTTTTGTAAGCATCTACTAAGTATGGACTTTCTTTACGGCAAGGGGCACACCACGATGCCCAGAAATCTATTAAGACAATTTGTCCTTTTAATGAGGATAAAGAAAGGTCTTGTCCGTTAACGGATTGTTGTGTAAAATCGGGAGCCAGATCACCCACTTGAAGTTTTTGTGCTGTGCTAAGTTGCTGTACGAAACACAATAGCAGAATAATATATAGGTGCTTTTTCATAGTGGGACTGTTTTATTAGTGCGAATATATATAATCATTCAATAATTCCACCACCTATAATACAGTCGTCATTATAAAATACAATTGACTGACCGGGTGTTATTGCCCAAATCTCGGTGTCGAATACTACTTTTAACACACCATCATCCACCTTGATATGTCCCCAGTAGCCAGGCACACTATCCAGTCCTCGAATACGTATAAACACTTTTTTATCGGACCATAACGACTTGTTCGATGTTAGTTTGAAGTTTTCAATGCTAATCTCATTTAGTAGCAAAGCATCTCGTTTATCGGCTATTAATCGTCTGCTAGAAGCATCGATAGCCACTACACACATGCCTTTTGCTACACCTTCAATGCCTCGTCGTTGCCCAATGGTATAAAATGGAAATCCTTCGTGCTGCCCCAATACATTGTCATTGGTATCCACAACTTGTCCTGGCTGAAGGGCCGGATGATCAGCAGGAAGTATCTGGCGCAGGTAATCACGATAATCAATACCCGATAAAAAACACACGCCCATGCTTTCTTTCTTGTCTGCAATGGTGGTATAGCCCAGTTTACGGGCAAGTGTTCTTACGTCTTCTTTTTTTAGATCGCCGAGTGGGAACAAAGCTTTTTTCAGCACCTCCTGGCTTAGGTTCCATAAGAAATAGGACTGATCCTTTGCCGGATCAACACCTTTTTGAATGTAATATAGCTTGTTTATTTGCTGTTTACGCACATAGTGTCCGGTAGATATGTGCTGGCAGTTAAGCCGTTTAGCTACTTGTAATAAATATTTCCATTTAATGGTTTCGTTACAATGAATGCATGGATTAGGTGTGCGACCATTTATATATTCATTGGCAAAGTATGAAATGACTTCATCTTTAAAAGCTTGCCTGCAATCAATCAAATGATGTTCTATCTGTCTTTCACGAGCAAGGTTTTGTGCAGCAATGATACTTTCATGATCAGCTTCTGTATGGGTTTGCAGTGTGGTACCAACAACTTCGTATCCTTGTTGCTGCAATAGCACGGCAGACATGGAACTATCCATTCCGCCACTCATACCCAATAGCACCCTTTCTTTTTTCACAGTACAATACTTTTTGTGCGAAGATAATAACATATTAGAGCAGGCTCATTTTTCAACAGTCATTTCGACTGTTAAAAGCAAAAGCATTCAATTTTAACAAGGATTAACGGTGCTTTAGTTTTGTTCACTATAAAATGATGCACCTTTGTACTGTAGATTTTTTTTCATAGATTTTGGATTTAGTTAACGAACTGATTTAAGGGTAAGGACAGGTTTCTCGATCTGTCCTTTTT